>NZ_JAIUMX010000005.1:0-78508 GCF_022565315.1 Cyclonatronum sp.
AGTACCAGCAAAAGGGCGGAAGCAGCCAAAAGGGTGCCTTTCATGCTCAATTTCGTGTTCATTTGTTTAATCATTGATTTAGCCCCTATTTGATTACCGCAAATTTGCCCACTTTCTCACCAACACCCGGGGCATCCACATGGTAGATGTACACCCCGTAGGAAAGTTCGAGATTGTCTTTGGTGAGCATATCCCAGATATAGCGGCCGTTATCGATTGAATTATTGACTTGAAGCGTCTGCACGAGGCGGCCGGATACGCTGAAGATGCGGATCGTAGCCTGCTGCGGAAGGTTCGTGAAGTGCAGCTGACGCACGCGGGTCTGATCGGCACCTGCCGGACGCGGCTCGCCCAAATGCGTACCGATGTACGGGTTAGGCACCACTCTGATATTTTCCATCTGATTGCGCGCGAGCTGATTATCAATACCCGGTATGTGCGATTCATTAATAGTGAATTCGAACACATCGTCGCTGGTAAACTCGCTGCTTTGGTTTAGGATGATCACATCACCCGGCTGCGCAGCGTAAGGCGCGTTTGCATCAAATGGCTCAAGTACAAGTTCCCATGCAAGCTCCTTCTCACCGGTAAGCGGGTTGGTTTCCTTGATGTAGATCAGGTCGCTGTCGGTGCGGCGCAGCTCATCGCGGTAAACAGCTGCAAAACCCGTGTGCCCGCGCTGTGCATCCGAAATTGCAGGATGTGGCAGGTAGCCGAATTCCACCAGCTCGTTGGTTTTGGCATTAAGGATACGGAAGTTGACATCACGGGCAGGCGCCTGCATTGTGAGCGAGCCGCGCTGTACCTGAACCGGCACAGAGCTGCTCTGCGTTAGAGCAGCATTGCGCCGTGTATCGAAGAATTCGATGCGGTAGTTCGAGGTGCTTCCGTTATGGCGGATGGCCCTGATGGTTGCAGGTACATTGGTTCCGGCACGGTTGGTCCAGCTGTTCATGCGCAGGCGGGTATTCGGCCGCTCTCCTGCTACAGATGAAGGCGCGAAAGCATCATTCACCACAATCATCTTCACACCGTCGAATACGGGCAGGTCTTCTCCCCGGAATTCTTCGCGCTCTTCAAAGATGATGCGATCATTCGTGGTGTCTGTCACATTGAAGCCGGTTGTCTGCCGCCAGGTTTGGCCGTTGGCCGTAATCTCTTCATCCTGAAACTCAATGCGGTAGGTGGTATTAACCCGAAGCTGCTGCGGGTCAAAAATGCTGGTAATGATTGTGCCGGTTGCGTTGCCGGTACCGCCTATGCGGTTTACCGAAATTTCGGCGGGGCCGGTATATCCGGCAGCCGGTCCGCCGGGAATCACCAGCTGAACGTTCTGTCCGGCTGTAAGGGAACCGTCAGGATTAATGCTGATATTCACCGGCGACTCAGAGGGTGCGATGTCGGCAATGGCCGCACCGCTGTTGTAAGCAGTTACCACATAATAGTACTGACGCCCGTTGATAACGTCGGTATCAACGAAATGCCGTTGCAGCCCACTGTCATTACCGAGGTAGAACTCCAGGCCGTTTATATCGATCGGGTGGTTTCCGGTGATGCCGTTGGCGAGGTCGAACTGCGCAATCGGCTGCAGGAACTGCAGGTTTCCGCGGCCGTCGGTAATGCGGCGGCTGTCAGCCAGTGCCGGATCGGTGGAGCGGTACACGCGATAGCCTTCAAAGTTACGGGGATTCACGCCGAGGCGATCGAGAAAGCGGTCGAAAACGGCTTCGGCTTCATCATCCCAATAGAGCACCACATTTCCGTCGCCGGGTACAGCGCGAAGCAGCGGCGGGGGCGGCGCGATGGCGAACTGATAGTTGGCATCGAAAGCCCGGAATGCATTTTCGAGCTGCTGCGTAACCAGCTCCTGATCAGCGGTGTTGGTTGAGGTACCTGTTTGGGCTACCGAAATTGCAATTGCAAAACGCTGAATGGAACCGGCACGAAGCTGGAAGAAGCTCGAGGTAATCATCTGATCGGTATCCTGTGTGGCGGGCGGAGCCGGCGGGAATAAGCCGGGAACCATATAGCGGCGCCAGATCTGACCGTCGTTAAATTCAAGGGAGCCTGCAGGAATAGAGGTAGCCGAGGTGATCCCAATGGCATCGGTTTCGCGAACGTCGGTTTTATCAATGTTTGGCTCGCCAGGGAAAGGTGTGAAGGCACCTGAACTCGGGAATCCGTCGCCTTCTCCCCTTGATCCGGTGTCTTCAACGCCGTCGATACCGACGTCGTCGCGCATGCGCCAGTCCTGATTATTGTCGAAGAAGTCTTCCCTCGATTCATCAATCATCGGAGCCGCCGTAAACTGATTCAGGTAGTAGCGGTCAAAGAAGGATTCCGGAAAAATAGGATTGCTGATTCTGCTGTACAGGTTCCGCAGGGATTCCTGATAGTCGTTGATGAGCTGTGCGAAATCAGAATCGTTTTGTATGCGGCGCTCAACCCAGCGGTCGGGGATAATCATACCGCGCTGAATCACGAGGCTGTCGGTCGGTACCCATTCGCCGTTTACTTCAGCCCATCCTACGGGATCAATACCGGGGTTGCCGGCATGCCCTTCGTAATATCCGCTCCAGAGGTAGTTAATGAAGCGAACCGGACGTGTAACCGGCTGCGACTGACCGGGCAGGAAGCGGGTGAGGGTGAGATGGTTGGGCTGGTTTTCATCAATAAGGCCGTTGAGGTCGTCGTCGATGAGGTTGCGGTGCCGCGCCTGAACGGTGTCTTCCCGTACCGTCATTCCGCCGGCTGGCAGCAGTACTTCGCGGGCTACATCGCGGGCATCGTAGGTAATCACGGTTACGTCGCCGGCTGCAGCGGGCGGGTACCGGAACAGGCGTCGGTTGCCTTCCTGATTGATGAGCACAATGGGATCGCCGGGCACAAGCTGACGGTCCGCAAACTGCTCGGCTGTAAATTGAGGAACTACTTCATTTGCCAGCACATCCCTGGAAGAAATGAATCCGCCGCCGTCAACAGTGAGGAGGCTGTAGAGATCCACATTTCCGGGATCGAACAGCGGACCGCCACCGAGATAGAAGTCACTGTCGCCGTCGTTATCGATACCGTCGATGTCGTTTCCGGGTGTTTCAAGGAAGCGTATAGCCGCAACCCCGATAGAAGTGCCGTCAAATTCAGGGGGCGACTGTGTCGGCAGGATGTCGGTGTAAAACGCAATGGAGCGCTCCTGATCAAAGAAAGGGAGGTCATTTTCCGGGGTACCGACCCAGTCGGCAGTCCAGAGCATGAACGAAACTTTATCATAGTCGAAGCGGCTGTCGTTGCGGATTTCAAACACATTGAAATGCACGCTGCTGATCAGGTTCTGCGTCCAGGCAAGAATCCGGGTATCCATAACGAGGCCAAGGCCGCCGCGGCTCGGATCTTCCGGATCGGGAAGCCAGCTGCCACCGGCAGAAAGCCGTGTGTACTGATCGTCGCCGGAGCGGTAATAGAACTCCTGATCGGCATTGAAGATATCTTTGCCGAAGAAGCCATTCCACTGGTTGGGCCATCCGGGATCGGACGGATCATCGAGCTTGTCGGGCCAGAAAGCCGGCCAGGTATTGCCCCGGGTTGAGCCCGGGCCCCGGTCACTTCGGGCAATTTCATCGGAATCCGGGTTGAAATAGCCCACAACCGGGTTTTTGGCCCAGCTGTCGCCGGTTTGCGGATTGGTACGGTAGTTAGGCGCCACAACTGCCTGAATCGTTTCACCGGTTACCTGATCAATAACTTCGGCACCTGTAAAAATAGAGACAAAATAGAGGTAGCGGCGGTTGGTATTTTTCGGAAACTCGAAGTAGAGCTCATCCACATTAGCATCGGTGGTTCGCCCTGAAAACCCGAAATTGTGGTAGGTCGCACGCAGGTTGTTGGCATCCAGAATAGATTTGCGCCGTTCTTCGAAAGAAGAGCGTTCATCGCTGGGGATGTTGCCGGTCTGAGCCTGTGCCCGCACGCCTTCAGCCGTGATGAGGCCTGCAAAAAGCAGGGCCGACATCAGAAGTAAGGATTGCTTAAGTGACATAATCCGTAGTGTTTTGGAAATCTTTTTCATTAGAATTGCATCGAAAAGCCGAACTGCACCCTGCGCGGTTCTGAGAATCGGGTCGGGTTTGCGTACCAGCCGGGATCGGCATCAGCAAGCGGGTTAAGCGGAAGGTCCGGGCTTCCGGTGTCATTAAATACCGAGTTAGGATTCCGTGCGTCAAAGATGTTATACACATTGAAGAACAGGCCCATGGTGTAGCCGCTCACCTGTACATTTTTGTACATGTTGAGATCAACGGTAAAGCTGACAGGCATCCGCAGGCTGTTGGTGATGATGTCTCCGGTGGAGGTGATACCTACGCTGCGCGGAACTGCTGAAGACGGCGTGTAGGGCAGTCCGCTGCTGAACCGCTGCACTATGTTGAAGCCCCAGGTATCGCGGGCATAGAAGAAGGATGAGTTCAGTACGTGTGTACGGTCCCAATTGGCATTGGTGAGGAAGCGTGCCAGGTTGCTGCCAGTCGTATCGCCGGAGGCAACGGCTGCGAAGAATTCGGCGGCAGGATCAGAGTTGGAATCTTCGGCTATCGAGAAGGTGTAATCGAGGCCAAAGCTCACCCGGCGGGTTACACGCTGATTGATGGCAGCAGTTATTCCGCGGATGTTCGCGTAATCGCGGTTAATCCAGGTACCGTAACGCACGCTCGGAATAGCCGTTGGTTTGATGGGGCCTGAGGAAACATAGTCGCGCTTATCCTCATAAAAAATGCTCAGGTCAAGCGCAGTACCGGTGAATATCTCCTGTTGAAGACCAAGCTCGTATTTCACACTCTGCTCAGGCCGAAGGTCCGGGTTACCGAACGGCCCCTGTGCACCGGAGATGTTCGCCAGGATGAGCTTATCGCCATTGTACAGGCGGGTGTAGTCGGGCACCTGGAAGAAGTAGCCGTACGAGAAGTGAATTACACCGCGGGTTGAAATGGGATATGCAATACCCAAACGCGGGCTAAACTGATATTTGGGGCTTGCTTCGGTCCAGAAATCGGGGCCGCGCTCGTCGTAGCGCTGTGTCAGGCGCGGCCGGTCAGAGGCGGGGATACGGCCGTTGGGCATAAAATAGTCGAAGCGAACACCGGCATTGATAATCAGGTTTTCATATTCGATACGATCCTGAATGTAAGCGCTGATGGTAAGCGGCTTGCGGGTCCATACTTCATGGCCGATCGTATTTTCGAGTGGAATACCCAGTTCAGGCAGGAATTCGCGGTCGAGCACATCCTGCGGGAAAGGTTCGAGGTCAGCACCTCCCGAAACGGGTACAAGGCCGAAGTTTCGGAAATTGAGCACATCAGCCTGAATATCGATACCAGCCTTCACAAAGTGCTGGTCGTTCACCTGATGGTTGTACTCAAACTTACCGATAATGGTGGTGGTGTTCCGGTTAAAAAAACCGTTATTGGTTCCGAAGCGTGAAAAACGGCCATCCTGCGGTTGTGCTGACTGCGGAAAATCGCCCGTACGCTCAAAGTTGAGGTAACGCGGGTCGTAGGGGTTGCCGAACAGATTGGTCTCAAACGCATTATAACGTACGGCGAGGTTGGTAGTCATGAACATGTTAGCCGTAGGCGTATAAGTGGTACGGAAATTCGCAAAATAGCTGTTCCGCTCAGTTTGCCGGTTGTTCGAAGCATTCAGGCGGCCGCTGTGGCTGTACCCCTGGCTGAACTCCTGGCTCCAGTTACCAATCAGGTTAAATCGGAGTTTATTTGTAGCATTCCACTGCAAATTGCCTTGAAAGCTGAGGGTCTCGAACGGATGCATGGAAACCATCGTACTGTCGCGGAAACCTTCATCGCGGTAGCGGATAAACTCGCCGTCGTTTTCGATAATATTGATCCAGGGATCATCAGGGTTGATGAAATGACCGTAGCGGTTAACCGGGTTGCTAACCGGCACTTCGTTGTAGCCGCGCTCCCAGGTAAAATTACCGGCTTCATCCTGAAGCGGCACAATAGGCCCCTGCGGGGAAAAAGCGTTGTAGCCGTACAGCCAGCCTTCGTTACGGAAACGGCGGCCGGTCACAAAGAAGGTGAGTTTATCGCGGATGATGGGTCCGGAAAGACTTCCCTCAATATTATACTGATGCAGCGGGTCGATTTCCGAAAATGTGCCCGGTGCGCCGGGGTACAGGCCCGTACGGCTTGTAGCATATTCACCGCCCCAAATCCGTACACCTCCCTGCCAGTTATTGGTACCGGTACGGGTTGCAATATTGATGATACCGGAGGTAGCCTGCCCGTACTCAGCGTTGAACGCTCCGGATATAACCTGAAGCTCCTCAATCGCCTGATTATCAACACGCAGGCCCTGCCCGCGGTCGAAATCATCAGAAACGCGCACACCATCTACAATGTAGGCAACCTCTGAAGAACGGCCGCCGCGAATGTGAATGCTGCCACCCGGCCCGACCGTAACACCGGCCTGAAGCGATACGATATCACCTACTTCCTGAACGGGAAGGCGCTCGATATCCTGCCGGCTCACGCGCGACTCCGTACTTGTGAGATCACGGATAACCACATCACGGGTTGCTCTTACAACAACTTCTTCACCCTCAAGTACTGATTCAGAAAGCTGCATGTCGATCACGGTGTTCAGATCGGTTCTGACCAAAACATCCTCAACAATCTGCGTGGTATAGCCGATGTAGCGAAACTCAAGGGTGTAGGTACCCGGTCGCACATTTAAAATCCGGTAATTTCCGTCGAAGTCGGTGGTCGTACCCTGGGTTGTACCCTGAATAATGACCTGAGCCCCGATAATCGGTTCGCCATCCCTCGCATCCGTAACCGTACCGGTAATCCGGCCGGCCTGTGCGTGCAGACTCTCGGCTGCAAACAGGAATACGAAAACGGCGAACAGTAATTTCGTAACGTTATTCATATTGTTGTCTTATAATTGTATGGGTATCGAAAGCAATCTGTCGGTGTAAACAGTGGCGTTGAACTGCTCACGTGCTTCACCGATTATCTGTATTTTTAACTGATCTTTGGCTTCAGCACGCAGCGCCCGCTCAACAAGCGGAATGGCCTCTTCAAAAGACAGCTGCCTGGGTTCGATTCTTCCCAGGCATTTAAAGATGTGAAAGCGGGCACCGGTTATCTGAAAAGGGCCTGCATATTCGCCCGGCTGAATGCTCACCAGCGAAGGTGCCATCATACCGAACTGATTAATGGGAATGAAGCCGAGCCGGCCCATGTTTTCACGGGCAGCAGGGTCGGCCGTGTATTGCCGCAAAACATCCTCAAAATTGCGGCCACTCTGAAGCGCTTCCCAGACCTGATCGGCAGCAGCTTCGCTTGTTACCACAATTTCGGCCATATCAAGCTGAAGCGGCTCAACATAGAGGCCGGTATTCCGGCGGTATTCTTCACGAATATCGGCCTCAGTCACCTGTACCAGGGTTTCGAGGTACTCGTCAAACATCTGGTTCAGGTAATTGTAGAAGGTTTCGTCGGCCGTGCGCTGTACATAGCGGGCGTTGTAATCAGGGTGCGTTCGGGCCTGCTCCATAGCCATGGCGCGGTAGGCCATCGCCTTCACCTGAGCGGTAAAATCATGCACATTGCGGGCCTCGCGGCGCTGGCTGAAGGTGGTAAAAAAACCTTCCCGCAGGAAATCATCGGCCGTAAACACAAAATCCCCGTGCGTAACCAGGGTTTGGCCTGCCACATCGGGGGAGAGCCGTACTTCAAGCCGGCTAAGCTCCGGGTTAAATTCGAGATACGCATCAGGATCATTGCGAACATCTTCCCAGAGGCGCTGCATTAAGTCAGGATCATATTCGAATGTATCAATTGTATTTCTGAGATGATTTCGGACGGCAAGTTCCGATTTTTGATCCCGTGCTATTGCCGCAATCTCATTGCGGCGGTTAGCGAACTGCGTTTCGGTGATCACGGGCGTAGTTACGATATCCGTTACCTTAATGATTGAAAAGCCGCGGCTGGTTTGTACCGGCCCAGATACTTCACCGATTTCCATGCGAAACGCCTGATCTTCGAAGGAAATATCCATGTCATCAAGGGTGAAGAAACCGAGATCACCTCCAGTTCGCGCAAGCTCCGGGTTTTGAAATACGGATGCTGCAAGTTCACTAAAATCATGACCTTGTTGCAGTAGTGCAAAGAGAGAATCAGCTTCCCTACGGTTTCTTGCAAATAAATGAGAAGCCCGAACACTGGTGTTTGCCCGGTAGAAAAGCTCGCGCAGGTCATTATCATCAATTGTAAGCCTGTCAAGAATGAAGCGGCGCTCAAATTCTTCCATAACAGCTTTGCGCTCAATCATTTCACGCATGTGGTTTACATCGGGCTCGTTGTGCCACTCCTGCGCCATCGCATATTCCACAATTACATAGCGGTTCAGGCGCTGATTAAGCACGGCTTCCATCACATCGGGGCTGAGGTTCATGCCGTAGCCGGCACGGGCATTAAACCGCTGTAGCTCATTTAGGAAATGGGTTTGAGTAATTTCGTAACTGCCAACCGAGGCCAGAATCTGTTCTGCATCAGGCTGTGTGTCTTTGGGGGAACACCCGGAAACACCGATGAAAAGCAGAAGCAGGCAGGAAATGAAAAGCAGTTTAATTACAAAAAATTTATATCTGAGTTGGCTGATGGCCATAAATACGACAAGCGATTAAGAAATCAAATATGATTAAAACTGAACCTAAAAACCCGTTGCTGATACCTGTACCACTTTTGGGAGTTAGTAAATAATCGGGCAGCCGAAGCATCTGTAATGCTGTAGGGGGATTAAGTTCATCTGGTATTGCATCAGGCAGTTCAGTCGGGCGGGATGGCCAGGCTGAAAGGGTACATGCACGATTCAAAAATAGTGAAAGCGCTTACATTTTCAAACTAAAAACTTCTCTTTTTTGGCTTCGCACAAGCCTAAGAAAAATAATCTAATATCGAACCTTTATTTTAACACAGCTGCCGTAAACTTCTGATTTTACAATGTTGAGACAGCAGCATGCCGTTTTGAGGCCTCTTTCCCTGAAAGCAGAAAAGCCCGGTATCAGTGCGATACCGGGCTTTCAGTTTTATAAAAAAAGGCGCGTTTCAGACGTGCTGCGTTTCTTTACGGCCAAACCGCTTAATGATGTAATCGTCGAGCATGCCGCGGAACTCACGACCGATATGATCGCCGGTGAGGGTAACCCGGTGCTCGCCGTCCACATAAACCGGGGCCTTGGGTTCTTCGAAGGTACCGGGCAGAGAAATGCCGATATCGGCATATTTAGACTCACCCGGGCCGTTTACAACGCAACCCATTACAGCTACGTGCATATCCTCAACACCGGGGTACACATCCCGCCAAATAGGCATCATTTCGCGGATGTACCCCTGAATTTCGTCGGCGAGCTGCTGAAAGTAGGTGCTTTTGGTGCGGCCGCAGCCAGGGCAGGCCGTAACCTGCGGGATGAAATTCCGGATGCCAAGCGATTGCAGAATCTGCTGACCGACCCGCACCTCTTCGGCGCGATCGCCACCGGGCATGGGTGTAAGTGAAATGCGGATGGTGTCGCCAATGCCTTCATTCAGCAAAATACCAAGGGCCGCTGAGCTTGCCACTATGCCTTTCATCCCCATTCCCGCTTCTGTAAGCCCAAGATGCAGCGGGTGATCTGATACGGCCGCCATGCGCCGGTAAATGGTGATCAGATCCTGCACGCCGGACATTTTGCAGCTGATGATGATTTTGTCCTTCGCCAGGCCCACATCCTGCGCCAGCTGTGATGAACGCACCGCACTTTCGATGATGGTATCCATCATTACTTCCTTTGATTCTTTGGGTACTGGCAGCAGGCTGTTCTCGTCCATTTTCTGAGCAAGCAGCTGCTGATCCAGAGAGCCCCAGTTCACCCCAATACGCACCGGCTTGTTGTAACGGACGGCCTGTTCCACAATGGTGCAGAAATTTTTGTCGCGCCCGCGGGTGCCGGTATTGCCGGGGTTAATCCTGAACTTGGATAAAGCCTGCGCGCAATCAGGAAACTCTGTAAGCAGCACATGCCCGTTGTAATGGAAATCGCCAACGAGGGGCGTGTCTACATTTTTTTTGATCAGCTTCTCCTTTATATAGGGTACCGCTTTGGCTGCTTCCTTGTTGTTTACGGTGATGCGCACGATTTCTGAACCGGCATCCGAAAGTTCGGCTACCTGTTTAACGGTGTCGTCGATATCAGCGGTGTCGGTATTGGTCATGCTTTGTACTACAACGGGGGCACTTCCGCCAATGGCGACCTCCCCGACCATTACCTGTAAAGATTTTCTTCTGTTGATGGAAATCATGCGCGGATTAATTTGAATATTCGGAAATAAAAAGCGGGTAAACAACGGATGCCGGTTTCGCCGGGTAAACAGATGGCGAAACCATGAGCGTGTAACTCTCAGGGCACCATAACAAAAAGGCGTGCTGATTGGTTCTGAAAACAGCTGAATTAGTTTCGGCGGCTGAGTTCAAACAAGGTGCGTTTTTCTTCAGCAGAAAGACCGTCGTAGCCGTTTTTGGAAATTTTTTCGAGTATGCGGTCGAGCTCATCCTGTTCTACTTCATCGAGAATTTCGGCGTCATCCACGGCATACAGCTTTGATTTTTTGCCGGCACCGGCCGGACCCCGCATTTCAGGGGCTTTCTTTTTGGGCCTGAGTTTTTCACCGATAGCTGTAAGCCAGGCGTCGTAGTTGTAGCCGCGGTACCACATTTTGAGCAGTACAAACCCCCAGAACGCGCCGCCAAGGTGAACGATACGGGCGATGTTATCTGAGGCCGAAAGGAAGAGGATGTCAATGCCAATTAAACCGGCTACAATAAAACGGGCTTCGATAGGCGGAAAGAAGATAAGCATCAGCTTATACCTCGGGAACAGCATCGCAAAGGCAACCATTATGCCGAAAACCGCGCCCGATGCACCGATGGTGGGAATGAGTGCCCCGCCGAAAACGGACGTAACCACGGTATTCACCAGCGCGCCCCCGATTCCGGAGCCGAAATAAATCGTGAGAAAGTTCTTGGTGCCGATGTGGTCTTCCACAATTCTCCCCAAAAACCACAGCCAGAGCATGTTAAACAGCAGATGGAAAATGCCCCCGTGCAGAAACATGTAGGTTACCAGGCGCCAGGGCTGCGTAAAGGTGAGATACGGTTCAGAAAAAAATCCAAAATTCTGATTCAGGAAAATACTGAAGCCGCGCCCGCCCAGCATTCCGATCACAAATACCGCAACGTTGATGGTAATGATCCATCTGATGCCCGGCGGCATCATCAGCCAGCCCCGTTTAAATGCCTGCCCGAAAGAATCCTGCTGATACATAGGGGTTACTCCAGATCGGTTGGTAATTTCCAGATGCGGATTAGTACAAAGCCGACAATCATTCCGCCGAGGTGGGCAAAGTGCGCGATTCCGGTCTGCAGGTTGGATATGCCCATCATCAGCTCAAACACGCCATAAATAATCACAAAATATTTGGCCGGTATGCCTACGGGTATCAGCAGCATATAGATACGCCGGTTGGGAAACATCAGCCCGAAAGCGAGCAGAATGGCGAATACACCGCCGGAAGCTCCGATTACGGGGCTGCCGGTTGTTATCATGTGGATGATGGCCGCCCCAACTCCCGCTGCAAAATAATACAGGGCGAAGGTTTTGGTACCCCAAACCGATTCGATGGCGGTTCCGAAAATCCACAGGGCGAACATGTTGAAAAAAATATGAAACATGCCGCCGTGCAGAAACATGTATGTAATCAGCTGCCAGGGCCGGAACATGCCGCTTTCAATCGGGAAAAGGGCAAAATTGAAGAAAAGCAAATTTTGCAGGGCCGGCGTGTTCAGCGCCAGAAAAGTTAGCCCGTTTATAATAAGCAGGTGTTTTACAGCCGGCGTAAAAGCGGAAGTCTGATAATAATTCAATCTCTCGGGGATTGTGGTTTAACTGTCGTTTTTCTTAATCCGGTAATATACGTTTATTCCGCCTAAAGTGACGCCCGGAATTCCCTGACCGGGGTAGGAGGTGTCGCCGCACTGATAAATTCCGGGGAAGGGCGCCTCGGTTTGGGGCCAGTCAACCAGGGAGCGGCTCATGCTCTGCGGGATGCCTCCCACGCGCCCGTCTTTGCGGTAAACCCAGTTTTGCCAGGTAACCGGCGTAGCAGGGAAAGCCATCTTAACGCCTGACTCTTTAAAGCCGGGGAAGTTTCTGCTGAGGAAATCGAGTATGAAGTCCTGCACGCGGGTTTTGGTGGCTTCGTAGCTCTCTCCCATTTCGAACCATTTACGGGTTGGCGTGTGGCAGGAAATGTTCAGGGCCCGCTCGCCCTCCGGCGCACGGGAGGTATCTCCCCTTGCCGACATCGAGACAAATACAGAACCGGCTTCGGTTTCGGGCATTTGCTCGCCGGCTGGCAGATGCAGTTGGTGGTGAAGAGTGAGATGCTGATCGTAGGCATCGCCTGTAACAACCCCCATAGTGAATGCCCCCCATGCTTCATCGTAGCGTTCCGACTCTTTTTCGTAGTATAGACCCAGTTCGCCAGTTGAAATCTCTTTCATATTCCAGATAGGAATATTGGAAACAATTTTTCCGGCGAAATAGCGCTCTCCATTGTCGGTTTCTGCTACGTAGCCCCCGCGCTCATGCTCAGAAAGGCGGATTACTTTCCTGCGGGTTTTGAGCTCACCGCCCGATTGTACCAGGTGCTTTTCCAGCTGCCGCACCATATTCAGCAGGCCGCCGGGCACATAGTAATTGGCATATGAGGTGTAGGTTATGCCTGCTGCCCCAAAAATGAAGGGCGTTTCGTGCGCTTTGGCCTGTGCAGTAATCATGAGCTGCTCATCAATAAACCGGCGGAAAACCGGGGTATCTACCTCAAACTTTTGCATCACAGATGCCATGCTCTGAAAGGCATAGCGAAGCACAGGAGCATCAGTCGGGTTGTTGTTGATGGCGAGCTGAAGCCAGTCAGCAGCCCTCTTGGGCGGGAAAAACACGTTGCGCTTCGATACTTTCCAGACGGTATCGGCTACATGAAAGGCTTCATCCCAAAAAGCTTTTTGATTGCTTCGCGGTATTTCGGGGAATGCACGTACAGATTCCTCAAGCCAGGCCTGCCGGTTTTTATAACGGATAATATGCTGCCCGCCAAGGTGTACCGTCATGGAGGGGTTTATTTCCTGCTTTTTTAGCCTGATGCCAAGCTCTTCTTCAAGGGTGCGCAGCGGCTGGTTTTCGTCGAACCCGATAAGTGTGGTGGCCCCGCTTTCAAAAACGTAGCCTTTTCTTTTGTAGGATGAGCTGCACCCGCCCGGCACATGCGCAGCTTCAAGCACGGTTACTTTGTAGCCATCTTTGGCAAGCATACAGGCAGCACTCATGCCGCCCATGCCGGAACCGATTACAATAATGTCTGTTCTAAAAGTCTTGGATGATTTCATGCCGGAGATAACAGCAAACACTGTTAAGGCGTTTCTGAAAATTAACTGCCCGATGATTTACCCAAAGTACTTCGCACCAAACTCAAAATGAATCATTTTGGTGGTATGCAGCAGTTTAATGTTTTATGTAAGCTTATATTTATCAGCGCTCTGCGTACCATATGGCTGGCTTTTTATCAAGGAAGGACTTAATACCGTACTGACAGTCATCACTGCCGCGGGCTTTTGCATTGAGTACAACTGCCTCCTCCAGAGCTTCATTAAAAGAAATCTCGTTTACCCTGCCGATCAGTTTTTTGGTGAGCGCCATGGCCTCACCGCTGCATTTATGAATCAACCCGTAAATCAGGTGATGCACGGTCTGCTGATAGTTTTCAAGCGTAACGGCTTCGCTGATAAGGCCGATGCGGGCTGCCTGCCGGGCATCGATAAGGCTTCCGGTGAGTAATAAATTCCTGGCGTGTGTTTCCCCGACCTTGCGCACCAAAAACTGCGCTACGATGGCCGGCACAAAACCAATGCGGGTTTCAGTGTAACCGAATTTAGCGTTTTCAGCAGCAATGGTGATGTCGCAAACAGAAGCAAGGCCGCATCCGCCGGCAATGGCATGCCCGTGCACAGCGGCTACAACAGGCTTTGGCCCTTCATGAATGATGCGAAAGAGTTCGGCAAGGTGCCGGGAATCCTTGAGATTTTCTTCGTAGGTGGCATCCTGCAGATTTTTCAGCATCTCAAGATCGGCACCGGCACAAAATACATCACCCTCTCCCCTCAGTTTTATGACTTTAACACTGTCGTTTGCAAAAAAATCGGTAAAGGCCGCTTTAAGGGCCCCAACCATTTCAAAATTTAGTGCATTGCGTTTTTCAGGCCGGTTGAGGCTGATGGTTCCAAGCCCCTGATTAATATCCGTGAGAATCATATATAATCGAAATAAGTCGAATCTGTTAGTAATGGCTTTCGGGTTGAGACAGCTGCTAAAATAAGTTGTTTTCCGGAAGTGAAATGTTCAAAAATGTGAAGGATAATACCCGGCGCTAACCACTGGCAGTTTAAAAAAAAGCGGATCGCTTTTCAGGGCGACCCGCTTGTGTTCAAACTTTTCATCTACTAACTAACTACTATAATAGCAATTCTGCTGTGCCTCAGTGAGGGCGTTCCGGTGCAAGGCTGAAGTGCTCAGGAGAGCGCCACAGACCGGAAACGAGCAGCTCGCGCATGAAGAAAATTTCTTTCGGCAGCTTATCATAAAGCTTGCTGAAGAGTTCTTCATGGCCAAGAAGTTCTTCTTTCCATACTTCGGTATCGATATCCATCACCTCGTTGAACTGCTCTTCGCTAAAATCAAGGCCTCTCCAGTCGAGGTCTTCGTAGCGGGGCATCCAGCCGAGCGGGCTTTCAACGGCTGAGGTTTCACCTTTAACGCGTTCCACAATCCAGCGGAGTACGCGCATGTTTTCCCCAAAACCAGGCCATGCAAATTTGCCGTCGGCATTTTTGCGGAACCAGTTAACCCCGAAGATACGCGGAGGGTTGTTGATTTCGCGGCCAAGCTGCAGCCAGTGGTTGATGTAATCGCCCATATGGTAGCCGGCGAAGGGCAGCTGCGCGAAAGGATCGCGGCGAACTTTACCCATGGTACCGAAGGCAGCGGCTGTCATTTCAGAGCCCATGGTAGCTGCGAGGTAAACCCCGAAGTTCCAGTTGAAGGCCTGATAAACGAGAGGCACTGTAGAAGCACGGCGGCCGCCGAAAATGAAGGCGCTGATAGGCACACCGGCAGGATCTTCCCAGGCGGGGTCGATAGAAGGGCACTGCGCAGCAGGTGCCGTAAAGCGTGCGTTAGGATGCGCAGCAGGCTTGCCGCTTGCAGGATCGTAACGGTTGCCCTGCCAGTCGGTCATGTTGGCCGGCGCTTCTTTGGTTTTCTCTTCCCACCATACTTCGCCATCGTCGGTAAGGCCGCAGTTGGTGTAAATAGTGTTGGACTTGATGCTTTCCATCGCGTTCGGGTTGGTTGCGTAGTTGGTACCAGGGGCAACACCGAAGAAACCGGCTTCAGGATTGATGGCATAGAGCTTGCCATCTTTACCGGGCTTAATCCAGGCAATATCATCGCCGATGGTAGTCACTTTCCAGCCGTCCATTTCTTTAGGCGGGATAAGCATCGCGAAATTTGTTTTACCGCATGCGCTTGGGAAAGCGGCGGCTACATAAGTTTTTTCACCTTCAGGTGATTCTACACCGAGAATGAGCATGTGCTCAGCCAGCCAGCCGTTGTCGCGGGCCATGGTAGAGGCAATACGAAGAGCAAAGCACTTCTTGCCAAGCAGGGCGTTTCCGCCGTAACCGGAACCGTATGACTGAATCAGTTTCTCTTCGGGGTAATGTACAATGTACTTGGTAGTGGGGTTACATGGCCATGGCACATCTTCCTGCCCTTCCTCGAGAGGTGCGCCAACAGAGTGTACACACTTCACATACTCGCCGTCTTCGCCGAGAACATTAATTACATCACGGCCCATGCGGGTCATGATGCGCATGTTTACAACTACATATTCTGAGTCGGTAATTTCGATACCGATTTCAGCAATATCAGAACCAATCGGGCCCATGCTGAAAGGAATCACATACATGGTGCGGCCTTTCATACAGCCGTCGTAAAGCCCCTGAAGGGTCTCTTTCATTTTGGCAGGATCTTCCCAGTTGTTGGTAGGTCCGGCATCTTCCTTGCGGCGGCTGCAAATGTATGTTCTGTCTTCTACCCGTGCAACATCACTCGGATCAGAGAATGCAGCATAAGAATTAGGGTGTTTTTCTTCATTCAGTTTCTTAAAAGTGCCGCCCTTAACCAAGCGGTCGATCATCACATCATTTTCTTCTTCAGAACCATCACACCAGTGAACACTGTCTGGCTTAAGTAGTGCGGCCATTTCTTCGACCCATGCTACCAGTTCTTTATGTTTTACTTCATTCCTATAGCTCATAAATTTTACTCCGCTTTTTTGCGTCTGAAATAACAGAATTATGATTTTGGTTGATTGCCAGCTTCATGGTAAACAGCCCTGAGTGACAACGCCTCTAATATATGAAGGGGAAGTATCTAATTCAAACCTTGATATTAGAATATTGTTACCAATATTAGCTTGTTACCTTTTTGCGTGCGTTACATTTCAAAAAAGCGCTTTTATTTCTGATATACAAATTTGAATTGTTTATTTAGTGTTAAGAAGAGGTATGAACAATCGCTATACACTTTGCTGATAAACACAATTTTGTTATATACTTATCAGGCTGTTTTTGAAGGTTTTGATTGTGCCTCAGGCTAATCCTTTTTTGTGCTTTATCGGTACTTCCGCCGGGTGCCGGGGCTGCACAGTGCGGGGTTTCGGTTGCCCGAACTCACCTTCCGGCCCGCAAAAAAAAACCGGCTCCTTAAGAAGAAACCGGTCTCATTTTTCCAGGCTGCTTTAGTTCACGCGAAAAAGCGGTGAAGCTTAATCGTCTTCCTCTTTTTCAGCGTTTTCTTTCATTACACGATCCTGAATGTCTCGTGGTACCTGTGCATAATCCACAAAGCGACGGGTATGGGTAGCACGGCCCTGTGTCATGCTTTTGAGCTGTGTGGTGTAGCGGCCAAGCTCGGCAAGCGGTACACGTGCGGTAACCTTCTGCAGGCTTCCTTCAGAATCCATGCCCACTATCTGGCCGCGGCGGCCGGAAAGGTCGGTCATGATTTCACCCATAAACTCTGCCGGCACGAGCACATCTACCTCATAAACCGGCTCAAGCAGTTTAGGACCTGCTTCCAGAAAGCCTTTTTTAAAGGCCATCATCCCTGCCGTTTTGAAAGCAGCTTCGTTTGAATCAACCGAGTGCATGGCCCCGTCGAAAACCGACACGCGGATATCTCTTGCCCGGCATCCTGAAAGCGGCCCGTTTTCCATTTTATCCATCACGCCTTTAAGAATAGCGGGCATGAAGCGGTTATCGATTACACCACCCACAATGCAATTATAAAACACCAGTTTGCCACCCCATTCGAGCTGATGCTCATCGCGCCCGCGAACGTTCAGTTCCGGAGGGTCGGCCATGCCTTCGGTCCAGGGCTCAATGTACAGGTGTACATCAGCAAACTGCCCGGCACCGCCCGACTGCTTTTTGTGGCGGTAATGCGTTTTTACTCCTTTCGAAATGGTTTCCCGGTAAGGGATTCTGGTATCCCCGAATTCAATATGGAGCTTGTACTGATTTTCAAGCACATGCTTCACTTTGTTAAGGTGCTCTTCTCCCTGACCGCTCAGAATGAGCTGACGCAGTTCGGCGTTGTGATCTACCCTGAGTGCCGGGTCTTCGCGCTGCAGTTGGTTCAGTGCCATACCTACCTTCTCTTCACTGCCGCTATCAGCAAGTACAGCAAGGCTGATGGTCGGCTCGGGGTAGGTAACCTTCCTGAAACTTACCGGATGTGCCTTATCGCAAATCGTATCGTTGGTGGTACAGTCTTTTAATTTTACGGCAACGCCGATATCTCCCGCGTACAGTTCGGGTACTTCAATCCGCTTTCCGCACTGCGGCACAAAAAGCGAACCTATTCTCAGGGTGTTGTTGGTACGTTCATTATACAAATCGATACCCGGCTTCAGAATACCGCTCGTAACTTTAAAATAAACAAGATCCCCGACATGCTCTTCATTGGTATGTTTGAAGATAAAGGCAGATGCCGGTTTATCCGGCGAAATTACGAACTCGCTGCCATCTTCGAGGGTTGAGGGCACGCCGTCCTGAGGCGATTCAATGGCGGCATCAATAAAGCCCATCACGCGGCCCGTGCCCATGTTACGCTCTGCTGAGACACAGAATACCGGATGGATGGTGCCGGCCCGCATACTTTTGCGGAAACCGTCGATGAGTTCTTCTTCATCAAGAGTACCCTTCTCGAAATAAAGGTCCATGAGCATTTCATCGTTTTCTGCGATAGCTTCAACAAGCTCATTATGCAGCAGGTCGGCGCGCGCTTTCATGGATTCGGGGATGGGGAGCTTCTCCGGTTTTCCGCCATCTTCCGGGAATTCATACATGGTCATTTTCATCACATCGATGATGGCGTTAAAACCCTGCCCCTCTTCATAGGGAAACTGAATGGTAACAACGGAACGGCCAAAACGCTCTTTGCAGCTATCAACAGCTTTTTCAAAAGCGGCATTAGGATGATCAAGCTTGTTAATTACGATCATGGAAGTTGTTCCGAAATCGCGGGCATACTTCCAGAGCAGGTCGGTACCTACTTCAACACCATGTTCGGCATTAATTACAAAAATATTATTTCGTGCAATACGCAGCGGTGCAACAACTTCTCCGATAAAATCCGCAGTGCCCGGTGTATCAATGAGGTTTATTTTGTGGCCGCGCCAGTCCAGGTTAAGCACAGTCGTGAATACCGATTTTTCTTTTTCCTTCTCCATCGGGTGGTAATCAGACATCGTAGAGCCCGCACTTACCGAGCCTCTTCGTGTTATAGATCCTGCTTCAAAGGCCATAGTTTCAGCCAGGGTGGTTTTCCCTGAACCTGAATGACCCAGCAGGACGACATTCCGTAATTTGTCGGTTTTGTACACATTCATACGTTTATTCTCCTCTTTTCGGCAGCTTTTGCCGTTGTGATATGGTTGGTTGCCGCTACAAAGATGCTCAGGCCTGAAGCCTGTATTCTGGCGTGATTAGTCCGGTTACGTAACTCAGCGGCATGATGTCAAATCCCTTTATTAAGTGTTGCCAGTACCTGTATGCTGCCGAATCTTATGAAGCCGATAAACGGATGGTCTGCGCCGGCCCTGTGTTGAACTTTTGGTTCTCCTCCTTTATAGCGAATGAATTTGCTGATTTATTTGCACCTTCAATTAATCAGAATTTAGCCAATGATACAAGTAAAAATATCCAATTTCCAATATTCCTATCCTATTATGAGATTTGCATCCCTTCAGCTTTTTGGCTTTTTTTAACTTACCTTCTGCACAGCTATTCCGATTAACCTTACCGACTGTTTACTACTGCCCATGAAGCGCATTCTGTTACTGCAAACCGGCGGCACCATTGCCATGCAAATTCGCCGTAATGAAGACGGAGCGATGGATAACCTTCCGTCCGACAGCCTTAAAAAACACATTCCGGAGCTTTCGGAAATTGCACAGATTCAGTGCCTTGATCTGTTTTTCAAAGACAGCTCTGATCTCAGCCCGTCTGACTGGGTTGTACTTGCGCGGGCTATTGAATCGAATTATCAGCAATTCGACGGCTTCGTTGTACTTCACGGTACCGACACCATGGCGTACACCGCTTCGGCGCTTTCATTTTGTTTTAAACACCTGGCCAAACCGGTCATTTTCACCGGAAGCCAGGTACCGCTCAGTGTTATCCGCTCTGATGCCGGCCGCAACCTCATCAACGCCGTGCAGATGGCAACCCTGCCGTTTTGTGAAGTCGCGATTTGCTTCAACGACAAAATTCTGCGGGGCAACCGCTCCACCAAAATGAGCATAGGCGATTTCACGGCCTTCACCTCCCCTAACCACCCGCCTCTTGCTGAAATCGGCATTGATATACATGTGAAGCACGCCCTTCGCCCCGGTGGCAGCGCCATGGAATGCTATCCTGTTTTCAGTGAAGAGCTGATGGTGCTTCGGCTCTTCCCCGGTATCAAACCTTCGCGCTATATAAGCCTGCTGAACGATAATACCCGGGCGGTGATCATCTCCGGGTATGGCAGCGGAAACTTTCCCGTAAGCGGCGAGCACAGCCTGCTTCCTTTTCTGGAGGCCTGCCTCGAACGCAACATTTTTATGGTGATGGCTTCACAGGCCGTTTTTGACGCCGTTGATCTTGAAAAATACAGCAGCGGACGCATGGCACGCGAACGGGGTGTTATCAGCGCCGGCGATATGACCATGGAAGCCGCCATCACTAAAATGATGTTTCTGCTTGGCAGGTACAGCAGCCCGTATCAGATTCGCGATGCTTACATGCGTTCGTTACGCGGCGAGCTCACCATCCGATAAGCGAATCACCGCTTTTCGCTTCAGTAAAATTGAATATGACGGAATCAGTACCGCAGTGCGTATCTTTGGCCTAAACTTTACCCTGCAATCCGGACCCAACGCACGCTCAACCCATGTCGGAAACTTCTTCTAAAAACATCATCACCATTATTTATTCCCTGCTGCTTGTACTGGCATTGTTCATGCACATGAGCATTTCAGGCGTTGAAGTAGGCGGGCTTATCATCGGTATCTTTACTGAACCCACAGGCATCATAACTTTTATATCAACCATTTTCAGCTGGCTCATTAAATTCATTTTCAGGGCGCATACCATCTACATGGCCGGCACTACGCTCATCCTCTGGTTTGTGGTTTTGCCCATGCTGGTGCGCTACCGCGTTATACAGGTGAGGGTTACTTTTCTGCTTTCTTTAAGCGTAACCCTGTTTTTATTTCTGTTTCTGAAAATGTACGGTTTTGTAGCCCTCTAAGGCCTGTAAACAATAACTACCCGCAACTCAGCCTGCAGTATTTCTGAAATGCAGCAGCGCCTTCAAAACGATACCCTGCAAGTGCGGGTTTATACCCCAAATTCAGAACAAAGTAAAAAAACCCTTTCTGATGCCATTTAGCTGGAAACTAAAATCTGTTCCGCCACACGATTTTTTTATTTCACTGGATATTGATTCCTACTTCGACCACGAACACGATCCTGCTGAGATTCCCGATAACGGTATGCTGCGCCCGCTTCCCCTTGCAGACCGCGATATACTGGTGCGCATTTTTTTTAACGGGGATGCAGAAAACCCGGCTTTTCATATCGAATGCGAAGATCATCTTACCTCCGGTGAAGTAGCACAGGCCAATAGGCTACTCTCACGCATTCTGGGTACTGAGCTGGATTTAAAACCCTTCTACGAACAAGCCAGTGATGATCCGCTTCTGGCATCACTCATTCAGGAAGCCTACGGCTTTAAACGCATGAGCCGCGCTACTTTTTTTGAAGACGCCCTGAACCGCATCATCATAGCACAAATAAGCCATAAACCCACGGCTAAAAAAATGGTGTACGGCGTACGCGAACAGCACGGCACGCGCCTCGAAAGCAACCTGGGCCGCGTAAGTGCGTGGCCCCGCCCGCATCAGCTGGTTGGTACCGACCCCGCATCCCTGAAAAAGCACGGCCTGTCTTTGCGTAAAGGCGAGTATGTTACCGGCCTGGCAGATTTGCTGGTTTCCGGAGAGCTGCCATCCATGGAAAAGCTCGAGCAGCTGCCGCCTGATGTTTTTTATGAAACCATGCTCGGCATACGCGGCATAGGCCCAACTACCGCGCAGGACCTGATGCTCTTTCGGAACCGCACGGATGCTTCTTTTCCGTCAAACTTCCAAAAAGGGGAAGAAAAAGGCCTTCGCCGGTGGATTTCCTTATCTTACGGCCTTAATCCGGATACAGCAACCGAAGCGCAGTTTTCTGAAGCTACTAAAAACTGGAAAGGTTGCGAAAGTATCGCGCTCGAATACCTTTACCTGCAGTATGTGCTGGGTGAAAAAGCCCGCCGCATGAAAAAACAAACCGTTTAACACAACCTGGATATTCTTCAGAATCAGCTCCCGATTATTATGGAAAAAACCTTCGAAATAGACGTCACTATTGAAGCCTTTAAAAATCTTACGGTTGCCCGTGCCGTAGTAGGCATTATGATTGCCAGCGGGCTGGTACTCATTTTCCTGTTCTGGCTGATTTATTTCCGGGGCGGTTCTGAGTTCATCCCGAACTGGGTTTATATGCTGCCGGCCGTAAATGCTACGGTAAACAGTATCGCCACAATCTTTCTGGTGCTGGCCTTTATCGAAATCAAAAAGCGCAACTTTGTGCAGCACATGCGCTATAACCTTGCCGCCTTTGTAGCCTCAGCCGTTTTTCTGATCAGCTACGTGCTTTATCATAATTTTGTGGGCCACACCCCATTCCCGGGCGAAGGCGCTATACGGCCGGTTTACTTCACTATTCTTATTTCCCACATTATTTTGTCGGTTGTGGTTGTGCCGCTCATTCTTTCAAGCTTTTTCTTTGCCTTTGCAGGAAAATTCAAGCTTCACCGCACTATCTCAAAGTTTACCTTCCCCATCTGGATTTATGTTTCTGTTACGGGCGTGGTTATTTTCTTTATGCTTAATGCATACACCTGAGTTTCACTCACGGGTGCCTGAAAAAGAGCCTCATTCTTTACGGGTGAGGCTCTTTTTTTAGGGGGATGTGTTTCCTGGCCTAAACCGGCCAGCCGTCTTCAGCGGCAAGCTCATCGGTAAGCATGGCGCGGTATTCGTCGGTTGTTGCCAGGCAACTGTCAAGCTTTGCGCGCATTTCGGATTCATCCATGCCAATACCGATAAAAACCAGCTCGGTAATGCGGTCGCCAAAAACACTATCCCAGCGCGATTCAATCCTTTCCCGGTTTTCGAGATACAGTGCGCTGCTCAGCCGCTGCCCGCTGCTGTACGAAGCCCACCAGCTGCCGGCGCGGTCAGCCCGCACCGAACCTCCGGCCTGACTGAAATTCAGTGCCTGATCCGGACGGCTTGCAAGCCAGAACAGGCCTTTTGAGCGCAACACCTCCCGGGGGTAATCGACCTGCACAAAATCCAGAAACCGTTTGGGATGGAACGGCTTACGTGCCCGGTACACAAAAGAAGAAATTCCGTATTCGTCAGTTTCAGGTGTATGCTCTTTTTCAAGCTCATCAATCCAGGCCTGTGAACCCGCCGCTGCCTCAAAGTCGAAAAGCCCTGTATTCAGAATTTCATGAAGGTCAACCATCCCGAAACTTGACGTTAAAATGCGGGCCGAAGGGTTCAGTTTGCCCATAATAGCCCTGAGTTCATCAAGCTGCTTCCGGCTCACAAGATCTGCCTTGTTTAAAATGATGACGCTGGCAAACTCGATCTGATCGGTAAGCAGATTTACGAGCGGCCGGGTATCTGTATGATCGTTTCCCAGCCCCCGGCCGGCAAGGGTGTCGGCCGAGCCGAAATCAGAAGCAAATTCAGCGGCGTTTACCACTGTTACCAGCGTATCAAGCCTGGTAACAGATTCGAGCGGAAGTTTAAGATCTTCGCTTTCGAAGAAAAAAGTCTGGGCCACAGGCAGCGGCTCAGAAATACCGGTGCTTTCTATCAGCAGGTAATCGAAGCTTCCTTTTTGGGCAAGCCTTGCCACTTCTTCGATCAGATCTTCCCGCAGTGTACAGCAAATACAGCCGTTGCTCATTTCAACGAGTTTTTCTTCCGTGCGGGATAAGTGAGCACCTTCTTCTACAAGCCTTGCATCCACATTCACCTCACTCATATCATTCACAATTACAGCAACCTTCAGGCCCTGCCGGTTGGAAAGAATATGGTTAAGCAGGGTAGTTTTACCCGCGCCGAGAAAACCGCTGAGCACGGTTACCGGTAATTTATTTTCCATAAGAAATTCAATTAGGTGAAAAAAAACCTAATATATGAAACTTAGTTGCATTAACAACACCCTATAAGAAGCCCTGCTTATCCAATTAATATAGCCGTCATAATTAAGTATTTAACCGTATATTTACCCAATTTTGAGCTTCCCTGTGCAATACCTAAAGCACCGGCTATTTTACCATCTATTGAAAGAACAGTACCCCGATTTATGCCCCTCAGAACACGTTTCCTGCTGCTGCTGCTGTTCATTTTCCTGAGCATTTCAGCGATTGTTTGGTTTGTTGTGCGTCCTTCCTACGAACAGGCCCTGCTGAATGAGCGCACAACCATCATAACCGAAAATCAGCGAGAACGGCTCGACCGCCTGACATCAGAAACAAACAGCTGGATAGAGATGATGTTTCAGTACGAGCAGGTTCTCACCCGAACCGGCAGTATTAACCAAACAGAGCTGCTTTTCAGGGGTTACAGCGCACTTTTCCCGGCGCTTGAGCTTTTACGGCTCACAGAAGCCGATACAGGCGAATACATTGAATTTCGCTCACAGGCCTCTTCAACCGGGCTGAGCTTCAATCAGGTTGCCCCCTTCATTGAACCTATGGGGGCAGGTGGTGAAGAGCCGCAGTACGCAGTTCAGTGGCTCTCCGAACTTGGCATCATTGTACTAAGCCGGTATCTTGATCTTGGGGGAGAGCTTTTTTTAATGACAGGTTTTTTTGATGCGTCATTGTTCGATAACACCTTGTTTAAATTTAACCTGGGGTTTCCTGCCACAGCTGTAATCTGGCTGAAGGACAACTCCCTTGTGGCCCTTAACGGCCTGGAGGCCCTTCAGCCGCAGCGATCGCGCCTAACCATTGTTGAGCAGCAAAACTATCAGGGCGATATCCGCATGATGATCGCAACCCCGGTTCCGCTTTATGAGGCTCAACACGCCCTGTACTTCGCCTACGACGACCTCAAAAGCGACGTTGAAAAACTCTTTCTGCAAAATTTAGGGCTGCTTCTCGCTGCATTTTTCGGCATTTGGATTGCCTCCTTTGTTCTGCTTGAACAGCTTACCAAACCGCTGCGTACTTTTATTACCGACCTTCAGCCCTTCAGCAGCTTCAACTTCCAAAAACCGCTTACCCCCATTTCCCTGCCGGAATTACGGGAAGTTTCCGAAACCATGGAAAGTATCCGGCAAAGGCTGCATCGCTATCAGGAAATTAATGTTGAGAAAATTATCTCGAGTCAGCAGCGCATTATGACCATGACCGAGCACTCATCGGATCTGATTGCTTTTTTTGACGGTAACAACAAATTTGTGAGCTTCAACGCACGCTTCAAGCAGCTTTTTGAAGAACTTGAAACAGAACTCCCGGATGAAATCCCCTCACTTTTTAAGCTCGCAAACGTGCGGGTTCTCAAAGAAGGGCTTGCAAGGCAGGAAGCTGACCCGCCGATTGAAATTCAGAAGCGGCAGCTGGAAATTGCTTTCATCATGGGGGAAGAAAAGGAATACTATTTCACGGCACAGGTACTCAGGCTATATAATGAAAAAGGGGATGCGCTTGGCGGGCAGTTTATGCTGTATGATCTCACGAGCGAGCGCGAACTCGACCGCAAGCGTAATGAGATGATTAACATTATTGTTCATGAGCTCAAAAACCCGATTACTGGCATTCAGGGGCTGATAACCATACTCCGTAATGAAGAGCTTGGTGAAGACGACCGGAAAGAATTCTACAAAATTATTGACGACAGCGCGACCGATCTGTTCGGCATTGTGCAGCGCTTCCTGCAGGTTGCCAAGCTGGAGAGCGGCGGCATTCAGGGTGAAGCTGAGCCCGTTGATATGGTCGCCCTTGTGGTAAAAATTACCCGTGATCTCGAACCTACCCTTCGCGACAAACAGGTAAAATTCAAAACGATCATTCCCGAACACATAGATCCTATCCACGCTGTACCTGATCTGATGACCGATGTTGTTCGTAACCTGCTATCCAATGCAGTGAAGTACGGCCCCGAAAACCGTACCATCGATGTAGGGCTTTCTGCCGAAACCAGCCTTGAGGAAACACGGCATCTTGTATTTTCGGTAACCGATTACGGTTTCGGAATTAAAGATGAATATAAAGATCAGATCTTCAAGAAATTTTTCCGGATTAAAGAATATAAATCCGTTCAGGGCACGGGTCTTGGTTTACCCTATGTAAAAGAAATTATTGAAAAACACAACGGCTCCATCGAAGTAGATTCCAATGAAGCCATCGGCAGCCGGTTCACGGTACGCCTGCCCTACAAGATTCAAAATCTTTCAGAATAATGTTAACATCTGCCTCTCCCGCCCGCATGTTGCTGGCGGTTTTTGTGCTGCTGCTGCCCGGTGCCCTCTGTGCCGAAGCAAGACAGGCAGCAGGAAGCATAGATTTTCCGGCTTCCGAAATTACTGCCATTTCTACACGCTATGCAGGCTCCCCTCAAAACTGGCCCGTAGTGAACAGCCTGGCTGATTACAACCCTCAAACAAACCGCTTTTACCTCACCTCAGAAGATATTCGTCTGCTCGCTGAGTTCCGTAACGGTTTCGAAAATGTAACGGAATCCCGAACCCTTTATACCAGCCTGATCGACCGCGGAGCCCGCGTTTTGGCCCGGGAAGAACTCGAACAGCTGGAAAGCAAATTCGACCGGTACAGGGCCTTGGTTAACGCAGCCGAAATAGCCCAATCAAATACTATGGCAGCACGGATAAAAACTTTTTCCGCAGAAGTTGATGCCATTGTGGATGAGCGGCGGCTGATGTCGGTTGAGGCACGGCTTGAAGAGCGCGAAAACATCGTTCAGAGCAGGAGCGGCCTGCTTGGCCGCTGGGCAGACGCCGATACCGGCGACCTGTTCCGTCAGGACGACGGCATACGCACGGGTGAAGAATCTCAGGCGAGGCTCGAATTCGTGGACGGCAGCGATATCACCCTTTCTGCAAGCACAACTGCCGTAATCCGCAAGTCGTCTGTTGATCGCATCACCAACCGCTCTGAGGTCGATATCGAGCTCTCAAGCGGAGGGGTACTTACCCGGCTTTCGGCAGCGGCCCGAAATCAGGCAACCTTCAACCTGGAAACACCTACGAGCAGCAGTCAGGTCAACTCTTCCAGCTTTTGGGCAGAGAGCCGCTCCGGAGAAATTTCCACCTTTTCCAATTACGACGGCATTGTGCTCGTGAGTGCCTCCAACGAAGAGGTAATGCTCTCCGAAAACGAAGGCACCATTGTTCGGCGCGGTCAGGGGCCTTCCGCACCAATCCGGCTGCTGCCGGCTCCAAACACCAACTGGTCGCGCCCCGATACCGTCATTTACTTAAATCAGATTGAGCTGCAATGGGCAGCCGTTTCCGGGGCCCGCAGGTATGAAATCGACCTTGCCCGGCGCGATACTTTTCTGGGCAATGTACGCACCCAGGCCACAACGGTGCCAGCAGTTACCATTTCAGACATTCCGAGAGGCCTGAATTACGTGCGCATCCGGGCATTCGATGACAACGATTTGCGCGGCATCGACAGCCGCACCCTGCAGGTGCTCTATGTGGAAAGTACAAGCCCTCCACCGCTCATTCTCGACAGCCCTTTCCGCCCGGATGTGATTTACACCTTTGAGCGCTCCCTGGAAATTAGCGGTACAACTGAAGCCGGTACAACGCTGCGCCTCAACGGCGAACAGCAGCGGGTGAACCGGGACGGCCGCTTCAGTGCCGGTGTACACCTACCCGGTGATGAGTTAAGCGTAACCATAAACGTTACTAACCCGGCCGGCCTAAGCCGGGAACTCAGCCGCACCATCCGCTATGTGGATGTTCCCCGCCTGTTCGACCTGAACTGGTCAGCACCTTTTCAGAACGGTGAACTGCGCCGCATGCCCCGCATGCTGGTACGCGGCAGCGCCTACCACTTCATGAACGTAGAAGTACAGCTTAACGGGCAGCTCTTGCGCCAACGTACCGGCAACAACGGCGACTGGGCAATTCAGTTTGAGCCTGACGAAGCAGAATCCGTCACGATTCGCTTTGTTGACCGCGATAGCGGAAATACGATCTCAGAACGAACTTATCCGTTTACCCCAATCCGATAAATTACCCACATGCTTTGCGGCTTTAACCTTCAAAAACCAGTCTTACTTACGCTCTTGCTGCTTACAGGGCTCACGCTCAGCGTTCAGGCACAGGAAGTTTACTTTTCGATTTCCGGAAAAAGCACAACCGTAACCTCCGGCGACCGGCTCGGTCAGTACGATTACTGGTTTCGGCCGGCACCCGGCGTTGACCTCCCAAGGCCGGCCACCGTTGAAATTTTTGATGCCGGTCTCGGCGGCTTTGCCGATGTAATTGCGGGTCAGCCGAATACCCGCACAACTTTCAGCCTGCATCCCTTCCGCAATCTGTACGAAAAAGGTGAACGGGAAATCCGCCAAAGCGCCGCAAGCGGCCGTTTCCTGCCCCTCAATGAGGAAACGACCTTTACCGAAAGCCGTTACCTGAACCGCTGGGTGCCTTTTTTTACCCTTGATGAGCAGCGGGCATCAGCTGAGGGCTTCATCATGCGTGTTGAAACCGACAACGGTAACGACGTAAACGACTTCCGCATCCGCATAACCGGTGAAGGGGCCTCCGACTGGGAGCTCATCACCCTAAACCTTTCGGTTGGCCTTATCAGCTCAGCGCCGGAAAACAGGTTTCAGTTCAGGCCGCTTTGGAATGACGGGCCGCCTCCGTTGTTCACCCTCAGCGGGCAAGAAGACAGCCGTGTTTTTCTGATGGATGCTTTTGGAAGCACAAACCCCATCGACCGCGAATGGAACAGCTGGCAGCAAACGCGCTATGAACTGCCTAACAGCTGGGCCGTGGTAATGACCGGTTCGGCAATTCGAATCAATAACCGTGTTTTGGCGGGTCGGGATGCCATCATCCCCTTTCATACCGATTTTGTAACCCTCAGTGAAGATGCCATTGAGCAACCTCAGGTCGAAATCCTGACCTTCCCCGGGGAATGCCGGCAGTACGGCCTGGAAGCCGGCTATCGTGGTTTTGTGCTCAACATGAACCGCGCCGAATGGAGAACCGACCGGCAGCGCTTTTCAGGGCCGCGCTTTACCCACACCTTTTCTGAATTTGGCCAAACACCCTGGACCCTCATCGTGCCCGTTGAAGGCCGGCACGTACCCCGTCAGCTTGTGCGGGAAGGCAGCCTGCTCGTAAACGCTCCGCCCGTAATTCAGGTAGAAGGCTACCGGCAGATGCTTTCACCGGGCGAGGCGCTGTTGCTCGATGCTTCATCTTCCTTCGACCCCGACGGCGGCAGCTTCAGTTTCCGCTGGTTCGTAAACGACGAGCCCCGTGGTACGGGCAGCAGCTTCCGATTCCAGAGCAGCGTTTCAGGCCCGTACAACATCCGCCTGCGCCTCACCGACAGCGCCCGTAATGCAAGTTGCACTGAAACCATACAAGACTTCCCGGTTATCGTAAACACACAGCCTTACGCTGAAATAGACTTCAACCGGGTTATCGCAAAAAATGTACCCAACCGAATTGCTGCCTGGCAGGATTTCGATCCCGACGGGAATGAACTGGCCTTCAGATGGGCCGGGCCCGGAATTGCCGGTTCTGCCGAAGGACGCGAAATTCAGGTTCAGCACCGTGAGGCCGGCACCTACACCATTCAGCTTACCGCCGACGATCAGACCGGCACCCAAAACGCGACCTATACCACCTCCGTGCAGTATAAAGTGAATGCTGCACCCGTGCCCTTGTTTGCTATCCCAACCATCGAAGCACCCGGTGAAACCGTAACCCTCGATGCCTCCGCTTCAACAGACCCTGACGGAGACCCGCTGCGCTACACCTGGAACATCTCGGACGGGCGCGAACTCAGCGGGGTCCGGCAGGATATCACCTTCAGCAGGCCCGGCCTCTATACCATAACCCTCACCGCCGACGACGGGGAAGGCGTGGAAAACTCAGTACAGCAAATCACCCGTGAAATTCGCATCAACCGTGCACCCATACCCGCCATTACCGCAACAGACTACACCAATCAGGCTATCGTAGATTTCGATGCCTCCGAAAGCGTTGATGCTGATCAGGGAATCGTAAGCTGGACCTGGGATTTCGGAGACGGGCAGACCGGCAGCGGTGAGCGCATCACCCATGCGTATCAGGCTTTCGGTACCTACACCGTACGCCTCACCGTTGATGACGGTCAGAATGTTTCCAACAGCGTACAGCACACAGAACACTCCGTAACCATCAACAGCAACCCCGTAGCGGTAATGGAGTTCCCGCAAGTTGTGGCTCCCGGTGATGAAATACTCCTGGACGGATCTCAGAGTTTTGATGCCGACGGCACGGTAAGCGAATGGTTTTGGTCCGTAAACGGCGAACCCATAGGCGAAGGATCACGCATTAGCAGCAGCATTGATGAGCCCGGGATTTTCGAAATCAACCTGCTCGTTCGCGACGACTCCCCATTTGAGGATGCAACAAGCACAACTTCCGGCCTCATCCGCGTAAATCACGCCCCTGTGCCGGCATGGCGCAACACCCCCGAAATTACTGAACCCGGCCGGGTTACCCTCTTCGATGCCACTGACAGCTATGACCCCGACAATGAAAGCCTGCGTTTCCGCTGGGAATTTTCTGACGGTGAAGTGATGGAGGGTGAGCAGGTTACGCGCAGCTTCCCGCAATCAGGCACCTATTTCTTTACGCTTTTTGCGGATGATGGTGAAGGCCTGGCCAACTCGGTATCATCCGTAGAAGGCAGTATTCGGGTCAATATGGAACCCATCATCGTAACGCAGAATGAAATTACTACCAACAGCCTGCAAACTGTACTTGACGCATCAGACAGCTACGACCCTGACGGCGACACACTCGATTTCCTATGGATTCTCCCCGACGGCACCGAGGAACGTCAGGCCCGATTCACCTGGACTGCTCCTGAGCCGGGCATTCACACAATCAGCCTGCAGGTTGATGATAACGAAGGCCTGGATAACTCTGTCAGCACGGAGCGTATTACCATCATTGTAAACCGGCCGCCGGTTGCCGTAATTGATGAACGGATTGAAAGCTGTACGGATCAGCAGATAGTTTTTTCAGCAGCAAGAAGTTTCGACCCTGATGGCGACAGTTTCACTACCCGCTGGGAATTTGGTGACGGCAACAGCAGCAACGAACTGAACCCTGTGCACCGATACCGCCGGCCCGGGGTTTACACAGCAAGGGTCTTTTTGGATGATGGCATCGCAGAAGAATCTGTTATCGCTGAACTTCCTGTTGTTATTGAAGGCTCGCCTCAGGCGCAGATTAATTTTCAGGAAATTACGGTATGTGCAAACAGTCCGATTACGTTTGACGGCACCGAGAGTACCGATCCTAACGGAATGGTAGGCTCCTACAGCTGGGACTTCGGCGATCTGAGCACCGCTGTGGGTTCACGCACTACGCACCTGTACACCCGCCCCGGCACCTACCGCGTAACCCTCACCATTACAGGCTCCGGAACCGGAAACTGCCCGAATATGAGTCAGCAGACCGCCATTGTAAATGTAGTAGCTGCTCCGGAAGCTGTGTTTGAGATCCCTGCGGTGGTAAGTCCCGGCACGGAAGTGGTGCTCGATGCCGGCGGCTCCATAACCGAAGACCGCATAATAAACGCGCGCTGGCGCATCACCTCTGAGAGTGATGATGCCTTCGAACCCATCGAGCTCAGCGGTATGGAACAGAAACTGAGCCTCGACCTTCCCGGCAGCTACATCGCTGAGCTTACGATTGATACCGACAACGATGCCGGTTGTGCAAGCAACAGCATAACGCGCAGGATGGTGGTTAATCAGGCACCGCAGATCGTCTGGAACACCCCGGATGTATGGATGCAAAACCGCCCGTTCCTGCTTTCAGCACAGGGCAGCACCGATTCAGATGGTTTCATCACAAGCTACAGCTGGACCATCGATGGCGAAGTTTTTGCCGAAGGCCTCACAGCACAGCTCCCGGTCAATGAATTCGGCACTTTTGAAATCGGGCTTCAGCTTACTGATAATGCGGGTGTTGGAAACAGCAGCGTAAACAAACGGAAGCAGCTCACCATCAACCCCGCACCCTCCCCCCGATTCAGCCTGCCTGAATACCTCTGGCTGGGCGAAACGCTCGAACTCCGCCCGGGCGTAACGACTGACCCGGCAGGAAACCGTGTTTTCAGCAGCTGGAGGGTGAACGGGCAGGAGTTTGATCAGGAGGAGTACTACCTGAAAACTGACCGCCCTGACTATCAGATTACCCTTATCCAAAACGACAGCCTTGGTCTTGATAACTCCGCAGCCTCCGTTACCAAAACATTCCGCGTACGCATGCCCGAACCACTCAGAGTGTCCGTTCCGGCCGGCATCATTTCGGGAAGCAGGCTCACGCGCGAAATCACTGGTCTTCAGCAGCCATACGTTTTTGTGGATGGGGGTCAACCCGCGGAAACCTGGCTGGCACCGGCGCTCTCAGACCGCACAGCCTCAAGCACGGCGATGGAAATCACACTCGGCTGGATGCCCCGAAGCAGTACGGTACTTCATACCGAAAACCGTGAAATTCAGGTATTTGCACCACTTGAAGCCCGGCAGCCTGAAGTACGCGAAGCGGTGGCTTATAACCCGGTAAACAACACAACGCTTGTGACCGCACCTGCCGTAAACCGGCCCGCCTCACACCGCCTCATTTACGAATGGCGCTACCGCGGCACTACAGAAGTGCTAACCCGCGGCAGAAGCGTACACCTGCCGCTTCAGCAGGGTGCCAACCTGTTTGAGGTCGTCATTTACGAATCGACAGGGATCATTGGCAGTCAGCCCCTGGTTGTTCCGGTAGAAGTTGAAGCCCTGTAAACAGAGAAAAGCTTGTTGAGTAGCCGTCTTATAAAAAAAGGGTTTCTGAATAATTTCAGGAACCCTTTTTTTGATTACAAAATATTATTTCCGGAGAACTTTATTCATAAGGAACAACAGTTTCGGTTGAAACCTCATCCAAATTTTCATCATCAGAGACTTCACCAAGATAGGATGGATGGATGGATGGACGGATGGATGGATGTGTTCACTTTCAACGCCCTTTCGCTATGCCTTTCCGGTGAGGCGATTAAACACAGGATTAACGAGGCGCAGCAAGCAGGGTGCTCTGATATCGCTTTAGGCCAGAAAAACTGCTGTAAGAAGTATAAACCGCGGCAGCCCTGTCTCATACTGTGAGGCCGTCGTTCTCAAGTCCGTAGAGCACATAAAGTGCTTTCTCGAAACCCTGACTTCCGGGCTCGATGCGAACCTGAAAAAACAGCCGTTTCGTATCTGTCGTTAAAAAGTAGTGCACATCACCAGGTTCAGCGCGTATGCTTTCACCCGGCCCAAGCCGGTAACCGCTACCGTTTACATGAACGAAGGTGAGCCCTTCTACTCTGGTAAACTTTTCCGGAAAACTCTGCTGAAAGTGTGCTCCGTTACTGCCGTCAGGTACGCGGGTAATTTCCGGCAGCGTGTAATCGCCCTCTGTTTCATGGGCTTTGCGGAGGAATGTTGTGTAATGTCTGGCCTGACCATTATTTATGGTGCGATTCAGATTTTCGGGGGGAACCAGCCGGTAATATGCTGATTCTACAGGGTTAAACGGAACACCAAGAAACGCAACAAAAATGAAAGGTACTACAAAAACGATCAGTACAAGTCCGATCAATCTATTTTTTCATTGGTTATGATAGCTAAGTTATCGTTAAAACCAACTCAGATTAATCAATACGAAACTTAATTTCAAACCTCTGCAAAGGGTAGCCTATAACCAGCCCCATTCAAAACAAAAAAAGGCTGCAAACCCAAAAGTCGCAGCCTTTAATTATTACCATTCACCGGAGTTTAGCGGCGAATATTCATGCGCTCCATTACACGATTGGTGATATCGTAGTTTTCGCGCATTTCAGCGGAAGCATACAGTACAACCATATCACCATTGTTCACCATCTGATTGATGACGTAAGCGAGACCAAGCTCATTGGCTACATCATTAATAGTGTTCATGATACGGCTGCGCAGCGGTGCAATCAGGTTTTCCTGACGCTCCATGAGTTCCTGCTGGTATTCCATCTGAAACTGCTGGAGACGCATAGCGAGACCGGAGAGACGCTCCTGCTCTGCCTGACGCGCGGTTTCGGAAATGACAGCTACTTTCTGCTCAAACTCCTCACGGGCCTGGAGGAATTCGGCCTCAAGCTGGGCAAATTCACGGCGCTTGCGGTTAGTGAAGCCGTCGAGCTGATCGGAAACGTTTTCAAGCTCGGGCATCATCATCAGGATACGGCCGGCATCAACAACGCCGATTTTGAGATCCTGAGCCTGAGCAGATAAGTTAAAGGCCGAAAAACCAAAAACAAGAACAAGTGCAAAAAAGAAAGTTGAAGCTTTTTTCATGATATAAGAGAAGATTTAGGAGTTAGCGGTTCATACTGGCAATTACTTCATCAGTAATATTAACCGAGTGCGGGTTACCCCTGATAATGAAGAAAATGGGTTCGGAATTGCTGGTTTCAGACTGAAAAACGTAGTCGAGGCCTCTTTGCTGTGCAACTGTTTCGATAGCCCGGTTGATGCGCTCCACGATAGGAACAAGTAACTCAGCCCGGCGTTGTTCAAACATTACGCCAAACTCCTGCTGCATTAAGGTGAGTTCTTCAACCATTTCAGACAAACGTGCTTCTTCCTGATTAACCTGAGCTTGTGAAAGCTGATTACGGCTCTCCTCAAAAAGAAAAAGGTCTTCGCTGTAACGCTCATAGAGCCGGTTGTAATCCTGCTCCCACTCATTGTAGAACTCTTCCAACTGTGCTTCAATCTGATCGCGCTCCGGGATGTTATCCAGAATACGCTGCGGTTCAGCATAGCCGATGCGCTGCTGCGCAACGAGCTGACTGACCCCCAGAACGAGCATCAATACGGACACAAGTATGATTCTTTTCATGCGGTTTTTCGTTTAGGATTAGTATGCTGCTTCTTATTGAAGGTCTTGAGGTGCTGCTTGTTTACGGCCTAACGTCTTCGTCAACCTGAATGCCAAGCTCGAGCAGTACATCAATGCTGACATCCCACTGCGGTCTGGTATAGAAAAAAACGTAATCGCCGCTGCGGTCAAAAACAAAGTCGAATCCGTCGCGCTCGGCTACACGGCTTGCTGCTTCTGCAATCTGTCGCTGAATCGGGCGGAGAAGTTCGCGCTGCTGGCGCAGGTAATCGCCTTCAGGGCCAAAGCGCTGATTCACAAAACGCTCCCGCTCCCGCTTTTTACTGTCTATTTCCTGCTGTCTTTCACGCCTTACTTCGGGGGTGAAAAGAATTTCACGGGCTTCAAAATCCTGTTGCAGCTGCTCGATTTCGCGGTCGAGCTCGGTAATTTCATTACGCCATGTTTCTGTGAGCTGCCTTAGCCGCTGTTCAATACCTTCATACTCAGGGATTTTGCTGAGGATGAAGTCTGAATCCAAAAAGCCTATTTTTTGATTCTGCGCCTGAACAGGGTGAAATGCAGGCACAGCGATTATGAGTATCATCAAAAACAGCGCTATCGGCAAATATGATTTCACAATTCGCATTTCAGACTTTTGTTAAGTTTACGATTTTAAGCTGGCTACAGCTGGTTTCATCAAAATGGCGAACCAATGTTAAACAGGAATTCCCATTGCCCGGAATTCACAGTTGTGCCCGGAATTCCGTCGAGGCGGTAGCCGTAGCTTAGATCGATGAGGCCAAGAATTGGAAGAAACACGCGTGTACCTACACCAACCGCGCGCTTAACGCGGAAGGGATCAAAATCATTGAAATCGATATAAGAGTTACCTGCTTCAAAGAACAGATAAGGAACCAGGGTGATCTGATCAGAAGATACAGCCGGGTAACGCAGCTCAGCAATGTATTTAGAGTAGATGCTGCCCCCAATTGGCTCACCGTTCTGATAAGGTGAAATAGAACCGTTTCGGCCACCGGGGAAGCCGCGCAGCTCTATATTGTTCTGGTAGAACGTCTGCTGCTGCTGAAGTAGTGTACCACCCAGATAAAAGCGCTGATACTGACTTCTGTCCGAGTTGTTAAACCATCCCAAATAGCCATACTCAAAACCTGTTGATGCTACCAGCCTGCCTACGATGGGCACATGCTGTGTAAAGCTAAGATCCGCCAGATAATACTGATCCATCCCGGCGAGCGGCGCTGCCATTTCGATACCAATATCGAAAGTTGAGCCGCTGTTTGGCGAAATCGGGTTATCGAGGGAGTTTCGGTTCAGACCGACCCGAAGCGAGAGACTCTTGGAACGCCCCGGCTCAATGAGGCCCCGCGGGAAGGCGGAATCGAACATCTGAAAACGAAGTGTTGTAACCTGCGTGAAAAAGTCATCCGGGAATGTGAGTCTGCGTCCCAGCGTAACAAAACTGCTGAATTGCTCATAACGCTCATTTTGACCACTCACGTTAGAGAAGCGGAAGTAGCTGTAATTTGTCCCGAAACCGAGTGAATTCGGCTGACCAAAAAGCCAGGGTTCCTGAAAACTGAAGTTATAGCTGCGGTAGCCCCGGCCGGTTAGCTGTACCCCGAGTGAGAGGCGCTGTCCGTCGCCGCTTGGCAACGGCCGCCATGATTCGCCATTGAGGATATTACGGGCAGAAAAGTTGTTGAAATTAACCCTTGCTGATAAGATTACCCCAAACTGACGGCCGCCAAAACCACCTGAAAGCTCGAAATTGTCTGAGCCAGCTGATTCATCGAGGCTGTAAATCACATTTACCTTACGGTTATCGAAATCCACATCGAGATCAGGCATAATATTTTCCGGCACAAAATAGCCAAGCTGAGCAAGTTCACGCACCGTGCGCTGAATGGCAGACCGGCTGTAGTTACCGCCGGGCACATTTCGCAGGTTACGCCGCACCACATGATCGTTGGTCTTGGTGTTGCCAAAAAATTCAACCCGGTTTATGGTTGCGATATCATTTTCTACAAGGCCGATGAAAATATCCAGCGAATCACCGGGCACATCCCTCAAATCAATATCAATATCCAGGAAGAGGTGTCCGATATCGTGGTATAAGGCAGTAATATCGTTATTGCGGCGGTTGCCGTACATGTTCTGCTCGAAGCGTTCCTGATCAAATACATCCCCTTTTTCAAAAGCAAGGGAGGCAATCAGTTCTTCTTCGGTATAAATGGTATTGCCTTCGAAGATCACATTTCTGACCCTGTATTGCGGGCCTTCTTCAATTCGCATAAATACGCCGATTGCTTCCCTGCCGGGCCTGCGTTCAAAAACAAATACGGAATCTTCGGATATGCGAACGTCACGAAAGCCATTCTTCTGATAAAAATTTATCAGGTTACTCTGCGCTTCAGAAAAACTGCTTCGGTCGAAGGTCTGCCGGGTGAGCGTACGCCAGATATTGGTACGTTTTATTTCTTTAAGTTCTCCGCGGAGTTTACGGTCTGAGAAAGATTCATTCCCTTCAAAAGTGATTTCGTGAATCTGAATGCGGCGCCCGGGATCGACCTGAAACTCAAGGGTTACCCTGTTGCGGACTTCGTCGCGATCACGCTCCACAATTACTACTTCAGTATTTCGGTATCCGCGCTCGCGGTAATAGCGCATGATAGCGTTTACGGCCTGCGCTTTAGATGATTCGGTGACTGCAAAACCCGGAACCATAGGGATCAGGTCGCGTAAATCGCGCCGGTGTGAGCGTCTTGGCCCCGTTACTTCAAAACGGTCGAGCCTGGGCTGTTCCCGCACTTCGATTTCCAGGTGTACCTGACTGCCGGTTCGGGAAATCTGGTATATCTGAACATCGGAGAACAAACCTGTTCGGAAGAGCCGTTGTATTGCCTCACCAAGGGCCGGGCCCGGAATGGCTACCTGCTCGCCTGCACGAAGGCCCGCTGTTGCCAGAATCATAGATTCGGTACGGGTTTCAGCGCCGGTTACGTCTATCTGTGAAATAGTGAAAACCCGCGGTGATACATCCAGTGGATTTGTGATTACCGGCGGCGTATCCTGTGAGAGCACGCTGCCTGCAAAGGCTGATAGAAACAGTCCGGTAAAAAGTACAGTTGCAAACGTTATTCGAAAAAAATTCTGCACGTTGGTTGGCTTGATCGAAGGAAATTTTTGTGGGTAAGAAAATGGTAAATCAGGCTTTAAAAGCCGTCAGAACACATGAACTGGCTTACTGATGAAAGTTTAAACGGATGATGCGGCCTTTTCTTTTTGGCCTTGCGGTAATTGTTCAGAAATCATTCCAAAACGACGTTCGCGGTTTTGGTAGGTTTCAATAGCAGTGTACACATCATTACGGCGGAAATCAGGCCAGTATTTTTGCGAAATATACAGTTCCGTGTATGCGCTTTGCCAGAGCAGAAAGTTACTGATCCGAAACTCACCACCAGTGCGGATAAGCAAGTCAGGGTCAGGCATATCCCGTGTTGACAGGTGCCTGGAAATTAACTCATCATTAATGTTATCCACATTAAGCACCCCTTGCTTCACCTGCTCACTAATAGATTTAACGGCATTGCCGATATCCCAGCGCCCGGAGTAGCTGAGAGCCAGGGTGATAACCATACGGGTGTTGTCTTTGGTCATCTCCATGCCTTCCTTAAGCTCTTTGAGGCAAATTGCGGGCAGCCGGTTCAGCTCGCCGATGGCATTCAGACGAATGTCATTTTTATTGAGGCTGAGTGTCTCATTCCGGATTGTTTGGATGAGCAGCTTCATAAGTGCACTAACCTCTGCCTTGGGCCGGCGCCAGTTTTCTGTAGAAAAGGCATATAGGGTAAGGTGCCCTACACCGAGTTGGGCGCAGCATTCTACGACGTCCCGTACCGATTCTACCCCGGCTTTATGACCCTGAATACGCAAACGGTTACGCTCTTTGGCCCAGCGCCCGTTGCCATCCATGATTACAGCAATATGTTCGGGGATTTCCCCCCTTTCTTTAAGCAGCCGTTGCTGAAGAACATCTTCTTTTGACTGCTTTTTGTTGGTTAGTGCAATTTTTTCCAAAATGGTCAGATCTGATTTAAGCCTAAGTGGGTTAAAATACGAATAAACAAATTGCTGTACCAATCTGCCTTTGCATATACCGTTTCGGGTTCTTTACAGCTATGAACGGCAGCAAACCGGTAATTTAACCGGTTTGCCTAATATACTGGCCGGCATATTCTTAAAGCTCATTAATCTGTCTGAGTAATGACATCATTTCAATTGCGGCCATTGCAGCTTCTTCCCCTTTGTTGCCGGCTTTTGTTCCGGCTCGTTCTATGGCCTGTTCGATCGTGTCAGTTGTAAGCACGCCAAATATCACCGGGATGCCACTGCTGTGATTTACACTTAATACGCCACTGTTAGCCGCACCGGCTACGAAATCAAAGTGTGCAGTTGCACCGCGAATTACTACACCAATGGCCACAATGGCATCAAACTTTCCGGTCTCTGCCATTTTTTGCGCAGCAAGCGGAATTTCATATGAGCCGGGGCAGTAAACAATGGTGATTTGCTCGTCACTGTACCCATGTTTTTTCAGGCTGTGAACGGCACCGTCACGGAGCCGGTCAGTGATAAAATGATTCCAGCGGGAAACCAATATTCCCACATTTCCTTCATTAAAATTGAGTTTGCCTTCAATTTCTTTGATTGCCATAGTTTTCTGATTGCTGTTGTTTGAAATAATGAAGCAGATTTGGTTTATGCCGCGTCTGCTCCTCTAAGTTAGTGAAATCAGGCATTAGCCGCAGCGCCGGGCTTTTCAATTCAGGGTGCCGTTTTTGCAATGCTTCAGGAGCTCATCTACCCAGCTTTTGTCGATATTAACCGTTCCGAACCAGGTGTGCCGCGAGCCTTCATACCCGTGAAAATCACTCCCCCCTGTTTTCAGCAGTTTCGCGGAATCGCACAATTGAAGGTATTTTTTTTGAAGATCCCAGCTGTGACTCGGATGCACACATTCAAAACCGTTTACTCCGGCATCGATGAGTTCTTTGAGTTCATTATCGCTGTAAGTAGTTCCGGGGTGGGCAACAATTGTTACCCCGCCCGCATCAGCGATCAGCCGGATAACACGATCAACCGTATCATATTCTGTTTTATGGTAGGCAGGCGCGTGGTTTCCCAGATATTTGGCAAAAACAAGCCTTTTTTGAGCGAGATAGCCTTTGCTCACCATTAGCTGTGCAAGGTGATTCCGGCTGATATTTAGCGTACCAGATTCAGCCAGTACCTCTTCCATGGTAAGGTCAAAACCAAGGCTGTTCAGGTTTTCGACCATTTTCCTGGCACGCTTGTGGCGGCGCAGTTTCTGCCGGCTTACAAACTTTATGAGATCCTCGTTGCGGGTATCAAATCCGTAAGCTAAAACATGAATTTCCCGATCTCTGAAATCACAGGTAATTTCCATGCCCGGAAGTACCCCAATCCCTATTTCAGCGCCCCGTTGCCGGGCTGCTTCAAAGCCGTCAAATGTATCGTGATCTGTTATGGCAACGGCATAAAGGCCTTCCGTTTCCGCTTTATTGATCACAGAAACCGGCGTGCATTTCCCGTCAGATGCCGTAGTATGTAAATGAAGGTCGGCTTTGGGCTGTTTTGGCATCAGGGGGCGGACAGAATTTGAGCATATTGTTCAGGTTCTCCGAGCAGTGCAATTGCTTCCGAAACCAACGCATCAAGGCTCACACTTGTTTGCTTTCGCATATTTGAACCTTCAATGCGGGCACTCAGCTCCAGATAAATTTCCCGAAGGATGGTATCGCGTACTTCATCAATTTCCTTTAACCGTAATTGCTCAAGATCTGATTCAAGATCTTCAAGTGTTCCTGCAAATGGCCCGGCCGCATCCCCGTAATCCTGGATGAGCTGATCGCGGAGATCAGTTAGCCTTCGCTGTGCCCGTGTTGTATAACTGAACGCTGCATTACTTAAGTAATCTCTGAAAGCCTGAATAAGCGCTTCATCATTAACACCCGGCACAGGCATTTGCGGATCATCGGCCATAAACTGATTTGCAAAATAAAAATAATGACTTCCGCGGTGCAGCTCTACTTCGAGCATGGTTTCGGCAGGCTTTTCGAGCACGATATCCGGTTCAATACCGGTACGCTGCACAACTCTGCGGCCGCCGGCTGTTTCAAAATGCTGCGGTAACCCGGCATCGGCTTCACCGTTATAATCTACCGACTGAATGTAGCGGCCGCTTGGGATGAAGTATTTTGAGGTGGTAATTTTTAATGCAAGCCCGTACGAAATAGGTCTGATAATCTGCACCAGGCCTTTTCCGAAGCTGCGTTCACCCATAATTACTGCCCTGTCATGATCCTGAAGGGCACCGGAAACAATTTCTGATGAACTTGCACTGCCCCCGTTCTGAAGCACTACAACAGGCCTATCCCCAAAAAAAGACGGATTGCTTGTACTGTAGAGCTGCCTGGTCTGTGCAGCACGCCCGCGGGTGTGTACAACAGGCTCGCCTGCCGGCAGGAAAAGATCAGCTACACGAACGGCCTCAATTAACAGGCCTCCGGGGTTGTTTCGAAGGTCTAAGATAAGGCTGTTAATGGTATGCGACTGTTCCATTTCTTCTATGGCACGACGCATTTCACTGCCTGCATTCTGCCCGAAGCGGGAGAGCATAATGTAGGCTATACCCGCCTGTTCGTCAGCCATGCCGTACCAGTCTATGTTGCGCACTTCAATGCGCTCACGTTCGAGGGTAAAGCTGAGTTCGTCTGCAATGCCGAAACGGCGTACAACAAGATCAACCGTGCTTCCGATTTGCCCCCGCATCTGCAGGGTGAGATCGTCAGGGGTAAGCTCCGAAGCAGGAATGCCGTTCACCGAAACAATCACATCACCCGCACGAACCCCTTTGCGATGCGCTGAATACCCTTCAACAGGGGCAATTATCACGAGCTCACCTCCGCGGGCACCTACTTCAATGCCAATTCCGGCATAACTGCCTGTGCTGATTAAATCGATATCCTGCGTTTGGGATTCATCTATCAAAACCGTGTAGGGGTCGAGTGTTTCAAGCATGGCGTTAATGCCACGCCTGATGGTACGTTCCGGATCGACCTCCACTACATATAATTCATTTACCTCCTGAATTACCTCACTGAAGATGGCGAAATTTTTCCTGATCTGGAAGAAAGTATCGCTTGCGGTGGCAAATCCTGCAAAAAGAACGGCCGCGATTACAAGAATCGCGGCCTTTTTAGGTTTTGATAACATCATAAAAATTAACGTGCAACCGGAATCTGTAGGGTCTGTCCGGGACGTATGGTTGAATTTCGGAGATTATTTTGTTGCATAATGGCATTTACAGTTGTTCCGTGTGCCCTTGCAATATTGTGCAGGTTATCGTTGCGGCGCACCGTGTAACTTACGGTTTGCCCCGATGCTGCTGCAACCTGATTTTGCGGGATGCCGGCAGTTCGGCGTTCAGCCATCATCTGGCTTTTTTGCTGCCGGCTCATTTCGGTAACCCGCGAGAAATAGTCCTGCTGATTGGCAGGAACATAAATGTTCAGCCGCTGACCAACGCGGATGGTGTTGCCAATGTTGTTCCAGGAGCGGATGCGCCAGGCCTGTGTGTTGTACCACTCCGCGATATGGCCAACGGTATCGCCTGAGCGGACCGTGTAACTAACCCGTACAGTTCCGGCCGGGGCCGGGGCTGAAGCCGGCGAAGCAGCCGAGCCGGCACTTGCGGTAAGTGTTCTGGCTTCGCGGGCGTTCGACGGATTATTCGGGGATATGGCCACATTTGTGCCGCCGGGTACCGGAATCACGATTTCCTGACCGGGGTGTATAAGGGAAGTGAGGTTATCGTTGGCACCGTAAAGCGCCCTTACACTTATTCCGTAGCGGCTTGCGATAGCACCCAGTGTTTCACCGCTGCGAACCGAGTGAACAACAAGGGTCTGACGTTTGGTTTCCGGCATGTTCTGATATTCAGCCAGAAACATATCGCGGCTTCCTTTCGGAATTTTAAGAGGATAAGGCCGGGCACCAGGCGGTGTTGCAAACCGGAGCAGCTCAGGGTTCAGGTTACGCAGTTCCTGAGTGGTAATGCCTGCAAAATCAGCCAGAATACTAAGCTCAACAGAGCCTTCAATTTCTACAACATCATATTCGTACACCCGCGTAGTTACGGGAGTTTCGAAACCAAAATCCTGATGGTTCATGGCTACCAGCGCTGCGGCAATAAAACCGGGTACGTAACCGCGTGTTTCGCGGGGCAGGTGGGGGTAGATGGTCCAGTAGTCGCGCACGCCGCCGGAAAGATTTATAGCCCGGCGAAGCCCTCGCGGGCTAATATTGTAGCCGGCAATGGCCAGGTGCCAGTCGCCGTTCCAGGTGCGGTGCAGGTCGCGCAAATGGCGCGCAGCCGCACGGGTTGATTTTTCGGGGTCACGCCGCTCATCAATCCACCAGTTTACCTCAAGGCCGTAAGCTGCACCGGTAGCCTGCATGAACTGCCACAGCCCAACGGCACGTGCACGTGAGCGCGCAACCGGTACGAGGCCGCTTTCGATCATAGAGAGGTGAATAAGCTCCTCGGGTACGCCTTCTTCCTCGAAAATCCGCTTCATCATCGGGAAATAATAGGTTGACCGCTCCAGCCAGCGCTCCATAATCTCCGGGCGGCGCTCTGTGAGAAAATGGATCTGATTATTCACCTGCGTGTTAATAATAAGCGGCACTTCAAAATTGCGGTCATCGAAGCCGGGAGGCATGGCAAAATAGCTTCCGTCGAACCATTCATCCTGTGAGAACAAATCGTCGCGGACTTCAAAAATGTCGCCTTCCACGCTCAGCACGGGGCCGCTCATACCATAAAATTCGTGGTATTCAGCCATAACGGAACGGAATGTTTCGTTAAAACGGCGGTTACTCTGCACTTCAGGGTGCTCGTTCATCAGGCTTTGAAGCGCCTCTACGGCCTGCGTGATGTAATCTTCTGCGCTGAGCAGATCTTCATCTACCTGAGCCTCCATCGCCATAAAATTAAGGCGGTTAATGTCGGCTATTCTTTGCAGCATCTCTCTGTTTAGCGGATCAGACTGCAAAGAAACCGGGCTCCATACGCGGCTGCCCTGCAGTTCAATCGGATTCAGAAAAGGAAGCTCAATTTCCGGTAGCGGCATATTGAGCGTTGGTTGCTGCGCCTGTGCGGGAAGCACAAACATACCGGCAAGGGCACCGGTGAGCATTATTTTTTTGAGCATGTAAGCGTCTAAACCTAATTTTTGTGATGAAAGTGATTGGTGTTGCTCAAGATTAAGTCCGCAATATAATGAAAGGAAGCCTATTTGGCGAAGAAATTACGGCTCTGTTTGCATTAAAACTTAAAAAACATCCGTAAGTGGTTCAGCGCTGCGAGGTCCACTGCTGCACAATCGGCAGTCTGCGGCCGCTGCCAAAAGCCTTGGCGCTCACCCGCAGCCCGGGTGCTGCCTGCCGGCGCTTGTATTCGTTCAGGTCAACGAGGCGGAGTATGCGGCGTACGGTTTCGGCCTGAGCTTCGCCCAAAGCCTCGGTAATTTGTTCCCGGCTATGCTGTAGTTCGATGTACCGGAACAGAATATCGTCGAGCAAATCGTACTCCGGCAGTGAATCGGTGTCTTTCTGATCAGGACGCAGTTCTGCGCTTGGCGGCTTGGTGATAATCGCATTTGGGATTACTTCCCGGCCGTACCAGCTATCGTTAAGCCAGCGGCACATCTCAAAAACCTCGGTTTTGTACACATCAGAAAGCACTGAAAGCCCGCCGGCCATATCGCCGTAGAGTGTGCAATAGCCCACCGCCATCTCTGATTTATTGCCCGTATTGAGCAGCATGTGCCCGAATTTGTTGGAAACTGCCATAAGCAATACCCCCCGGCTTCTGCTTTGCAGATTTTCTTCCGCTACCCCAAAATCAGTTCCCTCAAACAGAGGTGCGAGAGCTTCAAGATAACCATCGTACAGCGGTTTGATGGCTATCTGCTCAAACCGGATTCCCAGATTTTTGGCCAGTATTCTTGAATCATCTACACTTCCTAAAGAAGAAAACGCTGATGGCATCGTAATGGCCATCACATTTTCGGGACCAAGCGCCTCTGCTGCAATCACGCTTACCAGGGCGGAATCGATGCCGCCGCTAAGGCCGAGTACCACCTGTTTCCCGAAAGCGGTTTTACCCAGATAATCGCGCAAACCAAGAACCAGTGCGCGGAACAGACGCTCGGGTTTGCCCGGCAGTGTGGTTTCTGCAGGGCTGCCTTTAAGCTGCCAGCCGGCTGAAGTTTGTTCGAGCTGCACATCAGCTGTTGTGTGCTCAAACAGCGGGGGCCGCGCCATTATGCTGCCGTCTGGGTTAAGCGCCATGCTGTCGCCGTCAAAAATGAGCTCGGTATTGGCTCCGACCTGATTCACATAAATGAGCGGCAAACCAAGGTCTCTTGCGTGGTTTTGGAGCATGCCGGCGCGCAACTCCGGTTTCTTCTGGGTGAAGGGGGAGGCCGAAATATTAATGAGCACCTCTGCCCCATCCAGCTTCAGCTCTTCGGCAGGGTTGATGTCATATACATGGTAGATTACTTCATTTTCATTGTTCCAGATGTCTTCGCAGATAGTGATTCCAAGCCTTATGCCATTAAAGAGCACCGTTTTACGGCTTGTTTCCGGCTCGAAGTAGCGGAATTCGTCAAACACATCGTAGGTTGGCAACAGGCTTTTTCGGGCTGTTTGCAGTACGCTGCCGCTTTGTGCCAGAATCGCTGCATTATACAGAGGCCGGCCGGCTTTGCCCGAATTACGCACCGGCGTGCCGAATATGGCCCCGGTATCTCCCGTTTCAGATACAAAAGCCCGTACCTGCTGCTCAATGGTGGTAATAAAATCACGGCGCTCCAGCAAATCCAGGGGCGGGTACCCGCAAACGCACAGCTCGGGATATACGATCAGGTCAATTCCGTCGGCCGCGGCCTGCTTATAGGCTACCCGCATTTGCGCCACATTGCCACGTATATCACCAATGGTTGGGTTGAGCTGAGCAAGTCTGATTTTCATATTCTCAGTAGCGATTTAGTTGAGTATCTTTGCGATTATGTGTTTGCACTTCTGTTTTCAAAACCGTTAACGAACCCGATCCGCACTCCTGAACAGGTATGTCTGCATCCAGATTCCCGTATAAAAACAACTTTCCGGAGCACGTTCGTATCGAGCGGCTGCCCCGGCATGAACTTGACCGCCTTTCTGCGCTTAACTTCGAAATATTCCGCGAGAAACGCATCATTAATCATAAAACGCATCCTTTTATGGTCGTTTTAGGTGCTTTTATTCAAGATATCCCGATTGGGTTCAAAATTGGCTACGGCCGGAAAGAGGGTGAATTCTACTCCGCAAAAGGCGGCGTGCTGCCCGAGTACCGCCGGCAGAAACTCGCCGACGCTATGATGTACGAAATGATTGAAATTGCCCGTGAAGCCCGTTTTCAGGTGTTTACCTACGATACTTTCCCGAACATGAACCCCGGCATGCTCATCTTAGGCTTAAACTATGGGTTTAAGGTCACCTACGCTGGCTACAATGCACGGTACAACGATTATCAGATAACCCTGAGCCTTGACTTGCAGCCCTAAGCTGCGGATTCAGAGTTTTTGCAAAAGGGTACCAAAATCGGCGTTCATATCCATGAAACGCTGCACCACTTTCCCGCAGAAGTCGTCATCTACAAGAGCTTTCACCGCTTCCGGGTCACTTGCCATGGTTGCGTCGATCTTGAAGGTCTGCTCGTACGGACCGGCCTCAAATTTGATCAGGTAGCGGTTGTTCCACATAAATATTGTAATGAGCATCTGCGGATGCGGGATGGTTCCAAGGGTTTTCATTGGTTCGATTTAATGGATTAAGGCGGCGCAGGGATTGTTTTATTTTCGGGGGGATGTGCCCACAGCCCTGAACATCAGCTGCTGCTTGTGTGCGGCTGCTGTTTGATGAAGCGCAGCGGCAGCACCCCGTTTGCGGTTAGGGATCGGGCCGCTTCTTTCACAAAAACCGGAAAGACGGGCATTTGTGAAATTTCATCCGGGCTAAACCAGCCGATATCTTGCAGCATTTGCTTTGAAGGCGACATTTCGGGGTCATGCCCCAGTTTAATCTTCCCGGAAAGCAGGGTGCACCGGAAATAAAACTCCAGGGCGTGCCAGCGCCCGCTGATGTATTCAGAGATAAAAACGGGTTCTGCGGCCCGCACAGTAAGTCCGGTTTCTTCAAGGAGTTCGCGTTCTACAGCTGCTTCTGCTTCCTCCCGAAAAGAAATTCCGCCTCCGGGAGGCATCCAAAACGGCTCAGCCCGCGTCGGGGAGTTTATTTTTACCAGCAGCAGTCGCCCCTGCTGTACCACAAGGCCACAGGCACGAGCCCTCAGGCGGCCCTCAAACGGATTGGCAGTCTCACTCATGCTTTACCGGCTGGGGTCATCAGTCCTTAGCTTCCTTGGGTTGCGGCTGTGCAGCGGCCTGACTTTCTTTGTACGTTAGGGCAGCCTTCACAAAATGTACGAACAGCGGCTGCGGCTCAACAACTTTGCTTTTCAGCTCCGGGTGGAACTGCACCCCAACAAACCACGGGTGATCGGCTACCTCAACAATTTCAACAAGGTTACGGTCGGGATTCACACCTGCCATGCGCATACCGGCCTGCTCGAGCTGCTCACGATAGTTGTTATTGAGTTCATAGCGGTGCCGGTGTCGCTCCTGAATCAGCTCCGTACCGTAAGCGGCAGCCGCAAAACTTCCTTCCTTGAGGGCGCAGCCGAACAGCCCCAGACGCATGGTACCGCCGGTTTCCCGCTGGTTGCGCTGGTCTTCCATGATGTCGATTACCGGCCAGGGCGTTTTTTCATCAAATTCGGTACTGTTGGCCATTTCCATACCACAAACGTTACGGGCAAACTCAGCTACGGCGCATTGCATGCCCAGGCAGATCCCAAAGAATGGCACTTTCTGCTCACGGGCAAACTGAACGGCCGTGAGTTTCCCGGCGACTCCGCGCGGACCAAAACCGGGAGCGACCAGTATAGCGTGCAGCCCGTCGAGTTTTTTATGGACGTTCTCGGGAGTCACCTCATCGCTCTGAATCCAGTGTAGCTTCACTTTCGCATCATTTACCGCACCGGCATGGATCAGAGATTCAACGATGGAAATGTAGGCATCATGGTGCTCCACATATTTGCCGACGAGGCCAACATTCACCGTTTTTCGCGGATACTTCACCGCATTCACAAAAGCTTTCCAGCGGTCGAGCTCCGGGGTTTCGGCACATTTAAGGTCAAGTTTATCAATTACCTGCCGGTCGAGGCCCTCTTCCAGCATCATCAGCGGCACTTCATAGATTGATTCGGCATCGATAGAGGCAATAACATCAGCCACATCTACATTACAAAACTGCGCAATTTTAGCACGAATACCGGCATCGAGCGGCACCTCAGCGCGACAGACCAAAATGTCTGGCTGAAGCCCGATTTCATAGATGGTCTTAACGGAGTGCTGTGTCGGCTTGGTTTTTAGCTCTCCGGCAGCCTTCAGGTAAGGCACAAGCGTGAGATGAATTGACAGGGTGTTCCGCTTGCCGATATCGAAACGGAGTTGCCGCATGGCTTCAATGTAAGGCAGGCCTTCGATATCGCCCACAGTGCCGCCTACTTCAACAATCACCACATCGTAATTGCCCTGTTCGCCGAGAGCAAGCACCCGCGACTTAATTTCATCGGTGATGTGTGGCACAACCTGTACGGTTTTGCCGAGATACGCCCCGCTGCGTTCTTTCATGATCACATCATAATAGATGCGGCCTGTAGTCACGTTGTTTTGCTGTGAGGTGCGGATGCCCAGAAAGCGCTCGTAATGGCCGAGATCCAGATCGGTTTCGGCTCCGTCGTCCGTCACAAAAACCTCACCATGCTCATACGGATTCATGGTTCCGGGGTCAACGTTAATATAGGGGTCCAGCTTTTGGACCGTAACCCGCAGCCCCCTTGCCTCGAGCAGCTTGCCCAGCGACGCACAGATAATTCCCTTACCCAGCGAAGAGGTTACCCCGCCTGTTACAATAATATATTTGGTTGCCATTGGAAATGAGGATCAGGATAGGATAGAATAGAATAGAATAGAAGGATGAAGTTCGGCAAAAAAGGCGGAAGATAAGGAATTTACCCCCTATTGCTCCGCAATTTTCTCCTTAAGCCAGGCATTTGCTTCCTTTATTTTGCGGTGCTGATAGGCAAAAAATATGACATTAATGATAAAGAAGACCAAAATCAGATTGAACCAGGTTGTGCTCAGCTGCGTGATTTCGTAGTAAAAACTCAGGCTGAAAAACAGAACAAACCCTAAATTCAGCAACATCATAATCATCGCTTTTTTAAACTTACCTTGAAGCAGTTGCTGCTGCCGGGCAAAACCAAGCCCCTCTGCAGATTTGCCCAGCTGAATTTCGATAAACATCCGGATTCGTTCATCCCGGTTTGCCTGGGGTGAAGCTTTTTTTGCGGCAGTTTCTGACATGTGTTTAATTAAGGTGATAGTAGCATTTTAAATAAAGACCGGTTTTGCGGCTGCGCAAAACTGTTCGTTAGTTCCGGTCCTGAATAGCGCGTTCGATGGCATCCCGGGCAAGGTCGCTCACACTCCTGCGGCTGTTGAGCACTTCGTAAACCTGATACACCCCCAGCATGGTAACCACACAACCAAGCAGACTCAGAAAGGCAGCCAGCCACATCGGGCTTACGAGGTTTAGAATGGAAACCATCGTAACGATGGCACCCAGCAAAACCTGCGCGACCCCGCTGAGCAAATAAAAGAAGTTTAAAGAACGCACATGCCTGGCAATCAGCTGCAGGCGTAAGGGGGCCTTGCGGCGCGCGCTGCTGTAAGAAGCCGACCTTTGTTTGTTCCCTAATGGCGGAAAATCAGGCATAAAACGAAACCTGCTTAATTATGGAGTTAGGATGATTCCTTTCTTATGTCAAAATAAAAGGGTTTTGGGCTCTTTTCAATTCAGTATTTTAGGGTTTAACAGTCCTCAATCATGCTGAAAGGATTCTATCTTAATTTATGGAAGAAAACAACGACTACATTTACGGCATTCATCCTGTACAGGAAGCGCTTAATAACCCTCAAACAGGTGTGGAAAAAATTTACCTGCGGCAAAATATGCGAGGCGCTCCGGTAAACCGCATCACCGAAGCGGCCTCAGCAAGGAAGGTTCCGGTGCTTAATGTGCCCGGCAGCAAGCTCAACGAACTGGTAGGGCGGGTGAACGATCAGGGTGTTGTAGCGCTGCTTTCGGGTATAACTTACACCGAGCTTGAACCCTGGCTTGAGCAGGCGGAGCTGTCTGCGCATCCATTTGTTGTGGTTTTATCAGAAATTGAAGACACGCACAATTTTGGCGCCATTCTGCGAAGCTCGGCAGCTGCGGGCGCAGCTGCGGTAATTGTGCCCAAGCACCGTCAGGCACCAGTAAATGCAACCGTTTTCAAAACTTCAGCCGGAACAGCCGGAAAGATTCCCATCATCCGGGTTACCAACCTAAATCAGGCCATAGGTACCCTTAAAGATGCCGGTTTCTGGTTCGCAGGGCTTAGCGCAGGTGCCGACCGGACGATCTGGGAGGAGAGCTACAACGCTCCTATGGGCATCGTAATCGGAAGTGAAGGCAGCGGCATCCGTCAGAAAACAGCCGAGCTCTGCGATTTCCTGCTTTCGGTACCCATGCACAACGGAGTTGAATCCCTGAATGCTTCGGTAAGTGCCGCCCTCGTTTTGTTTGAAATTAACCGCAGAAGACAGCCCGGCACCAAACCCTGAGCATAAACGGCATACCAAGAAAAAAGCCCCGGCGGCTAAGCGCGGGGCTTTTGGTAAACGTCAAAACTTAATAATCAGATGCTGTTTTATGGCATCTTCATCATGTAACCTACCCCGTGCAGGGTTACAAGATAGCGCGGATCATCGGGCTGCAACTCAATTTTGGAGCGCAGTTTTGAGATGTGCACATCAACTGTACGGGTGTTAGTGCTGTACTCGTAGCGCCAAACGTGCTCAAGCAGCGTATCGCGGGATACGGGCTCGTTAGAGTTGGCAACAAGGAAACGGATAAGCTCAACCTCGCGGGTTGTGAGGTCAATTTCCTCCCCGTCGGGCCGTTCAACCTTGCTTTGGTTCAGGTTGATGATTACTTCACCAAGCGTAACACTTTCGATCGGGCCGGGCTTGCTGTACGTGCTGATGCGGCGCAGGCGGGCCTGAATACGGGCCAGAAGTTCTTTCACCCCGAACGGCTTCGTCATGTAATCGTCAGCGCCGATGTTAAGACCGGTTACCTTATCAATTTCCTGATCGCGGGCGGTGAGCATAATAATGGGGAAGTTGAATTTCATTTCCCGCACCTTTTTGCACACCTCAAAACCGCTCATGCCGGGCAGCATAATATCGAGCAGCATTAAATCCGGCTGAAATTCAGGAATTCTCTGAATAGCGTCGTTGCCGTTTTCCACGATGAACACTTCATAGCCTTCGTTTTCAAGGGTATCGCGCAGGGTGAATACCAGGCTTGGCTCATCCTCACAGATAAGAATTTTTTTCTTAGACATATTCTGGTTTACTTTCTTCTTCATTGATTTTTTGACCGTTTAGATTTGAAAATGAGATATTGGCTGCTATCGGGAAAGACAGCGTAAATGTTGAGCCTTTACCATACGTGCTGTTCAGGGAGATTGCCCCCCCGTTTCTTTCAGTTAAGTTTTTTACAATAGAAAGGCCAAGACCGTGCCCTTTCGTTCTTGCGGTGAGGGTTTCTTCAACACGGTAAAACTTATCAAAAATAAGTTTTTGTGATTCAGGCGGGATGCCTGTTCCGTGGTCTTGAACCTCAACAAACACTTTTTTAGTGTCTGAGTAAACGCGGATTCCCAAATATTTCTCCTCAGGAGAGTATTTAACAGCGTTTTCGATCAGATTGCCTAAAATTGTTTCAAAGCTGTTCTGATCCACCATTATTTTGGGAACATCATCTTCTATGCTGAGATCGAGCTGAACATTGTTCTGATTCAGGAACCCCTGTTGTTCTGCCAGATGCTCCTTAACCAGTTTTTCGGGCTGAAGCAAAGCCGGTTTCAGGGTTAACTGACCTGCTTCATTCCTTGCTACATCCAGCAGCTTTTCTATCATTTTTCGCAGGCGCATGGTTTCCGTAAAAATATGCTGCCCGTAAGACTGCAGGCGCTCAGGTGTTGTAACCCTGCCGTCAGCAAGGTTTTCACCGGCAGCCTGCATTACCGCAAGTGGTGTTTTAAGCTCGTGTGTTACATTCGCCAAAAAGGAAGCCTGCCTCATACTCAGCTCCCTGTCCCGCTTGGCTGCAAGATACAGGAAAATCAGACTGAAAATCAGCGTGAAGACCGTAACGGCAAGCACACCGATATTTCGAACAAGCGACGCCTTGGATGCTGCAACTTCAGGAGTCTCGATGTAACGCATTTTCAGGTTCCAGTCTTCAAGTACACCTGAGAACCGGGAGATAAAGTCATGATCGCGCGAGATATCCTGATTGGATTCCGCATTCGAAATCAATACCTGACCGCGGGTCCAGTCGTCGAGATATACAAGCACACCTGACTCTTCCGAATTGCTGAAACGACGGAATATCTCCGGACCTATTACCCCGCTAATCAGATAATCGCGGTTTATTGGCATCGATAAATAGGCAATCGTCTCGGCCTGATCCGGATTGAAGAATACAAAATTGAAGGTAAAGTATGAGTCCGTCATCATGTAGGCGGTCCATTTATAGGTAGAGGCAAGCACATTCATTCTTGTACTCACCATGCCAATACCACGGCAAACCTGCTCGGGAACTGCCTCTGCGGGCACGAAACTGCCTACTGCAGAGTCGAACCGCATCACCCCGCTCTCCGGCGAACAAACGCGGTCGCCGTCCAGGGTATAATAAATGTCGTCGTACAGCTGATCATTACTTACATGATTCAGGTACTGAATAAGTGCAGCCGGAATCTGATCGGGGTATTCAGCAATTCGTTTCAGTTCAGATGCTTCGAGTGTCCAGAGGTTTCCACTGTTTTGCCTCATTCTAACCCGTACCCACTGCGATAAATCCTCAAGCTGCTCCCGGTTCTTCTCCACAGAAGTTGTAACCGCACTCATATGCAGGGCATAAATCGAGTAAAGGTTCATACCCGTGAGGGCTAAAATCCCTATAATGCCTAAAGCAAGAAGCAATCGCCTTATACTTAGAATATTCTTCATAGGGTTGTTGAGAGTAACAAATAAAAATCTTTTAATATTTTGCATCTGCTGCAGGCTACAACAGACAGCAATCGGGCCCAGGCAGGTTGATTTTAAACTATGAAATGCAAGTTCATCAGGGATGAATACAATTAGCCGGAAAGGCTACTTTTTCCTCGGTTCTTTTTGACTGCAACCGTATCGGCTTAATTTACAAAATTAAGTTTACATTATCCTAAGCATTTAAACCACTGTTTTTATTGATTAACTCACCATCATCAAGCTGAAGGCCCGAATTGTAAAACAGCTCACAAAACGGAATAGGCACCCAAAAATTTTATTCCTAAGGAATAATCTGAAATATATTTGTTTAAACAAGTCAGCCGGTCGTAACCTCGGTTTTTTTCACCTTTTTCCCGGCAACATTTAAAGGCTTGATCTCGCTGTTATCAAAGCAAAAGCCGGAAAACCCAACGAAACGATACCCGGCGGCAAATCCCAAACCATACTTGTCTTGAGATTTTTGTTGCTACAATATTAGTGTATTAGTATATTAGTACACCATATTAACAAAACAGACCTATCATGCTAACTATCCAAAACCTGAGTTTCAGCTACCCCGGGAAAAAGTTGTTTTCCGAAACACATCTCAAGCTGCAGCCTGGCAGCATTTACGGTATGCTCGGCCTGAACGGTGCCGGTAAAACAAGTCTGCTCCGCCTTATGTGCGGGCTGCTGTTTCCGCAGCAGGGAAGCTGCCTGTTCGGAAATTCCCTGATAACAGACCGCCACCCCTCTGTTTTAGGCAGCATTTACCTGATACCGGAAAAATTTACGCTGCCCGAGACCAAAATCCGTGACTTTGCTGCCCTTTACGCGCCCTTCTACCCTGCTTACCGGGAGGAAGAATTCCACGAAGCCCTTGATGCCTTCGCACTCTCCCAAACCACCTGCCTGCACCGGCTATCCTACGGGGAGCAAAAAAAAGTACTGCTCTCGTTCGGTTTCGCGCTAAACACACCTCTGCTGCTGCTTGATGAACCCACCAACGGGCTCGACATCCCCGGCAAGAGTCAGTTTCGAAAGATGCTCTCCAGGCTCGATCCGGTAAACCGCTGTGTGGTTATCTCCACGCATCAGGTGCGGGATCTGGGCCAGACCCTCGACCGGCTCATTCTGCTCCATGAGGGCAAAATTCTGCTTGAAGACAGCCTGGAAGCCATCAGCCGGCGCTGGCAGTGCACGGTGCTTGCTGCAACGGAACTCGACAAGGCCGTTTACAGTGAACCACAGCTGGGCGGCTACCGCGCGCTTGTGCCTGCCTCATCGGTGAAGTCAGAAACCGAATTTGATCTCGAGCTGTTCTTCAACGCGGCTGTTCACAAGCCCGGCGCATTGTTTCCCAACCTGAAGCCTTCACTCCAAACTGCCTTATGAACACAGCCGCAACCACTCAACCCGGACCCACGACTCCCATTCCGCCCTTTTCCCTCCTGAAAATCCGGCTGCTGATCCGCTGGTACTTCACAGATCAGAAGCGGCTGTGGCTGTTCACGGCCCTGCTTTTTGGCGGCATTGTGAGCCTGCTTACGCTTATCGCAGCCATTTTCGCCAGCGACACCACCGCATTTTCATCAAATGCTGCGGAGATGTACGTGCGCTCCGATTCTGTGAGATGGCAGCTGAGCCTCTCCTTTTACGCACTCGCGGGCTATTACTTCACCAGCCGGCTGTTTCAGACCATGCACAGGCCCGAAAGCGGCTGGCAGCTGCTCATGCTTCCGGCCTCAGCTGCCGAAAAGTTCGCGGCTGCATGGCTGCTCACCGCCCCGGTTTTCACCCTCGCGGCATTTCTGTTCCTGTGGCTGCTCAAATTCCTGCTCATGCTAATGCTCAATGTGATAGCAGGCACAGCCTTTGTGGTTCCGTCCCTCATCTCAGTGCCGGATCTCAACATGGTTCAGTCGTACTTTTTCTGGCACGCCATCTTCCTCTGGGGGGCTGTCTTTTTCAAAAGCCATCATTTTCTGAAGGCAGCCAACACAGCCGTAGCATCTTCCCTGCTTGTTTTTCTTTTGTTTATAGGTGGATGGATGCTCACCGGAAACAGCTTCATCAGCTTTTTCACCATGCTGCCGGAGTTCCGCGAAAGCGGGCGGGTGATGGCGCTTTGGTACACCATGCGGATCGCTGTCGTGCTTTTTGTGCTGTGGCTGGGCTACAACCGCTTCACCCAAACACAGCTGAACCCATGAAATTCGACCCTAACCAGCCCATTTACCTGCAGATTGCCGAATACTTCAGCAGCCGGATTCTCAGCCGGGAGCTGGGCGGTGGCGAGCGCATCCCCTCGGTGCGCGAAATCGCCTCCCTCGTTGAAGTGAACCCGAATACCGCCATGCGGGCCTACCATCAGCTGCAGGAGCAGGGCATTATCGAGCAGCAGCGCGGCATCGGGTATTTCACCACGGCCCGGGCCTATGAAATCGTGCTCGAACAGAAGCGGCGTGAATTTCTGCAGCAGGAGCTCCCGCAGTTCATCGAAAAGCTGACGCAGCTCGGCTACAGCCTCTCCGACCTCAGCTCGCTTGCAGCGCAGCACAAGCCCGACCTTTAATATTCAGCCAAATCCTTACTGCTATGAAAATCAAACTCTTTTTTGCCGGTCTGCTTGGCCTGCTTTTTATTCTGATGCTCACCGAGCTCAACCGAACAACCGAATCCAGCCCGCAGCGACCTGCTCCGGGCTCAGACGGGGCCCTCTTCAGCATGCGGGTTGAAGCCCGCGCGGATCATGAACAGCTGCGGCTCACGGAACTGCACGGCTTTGCCTTCATGGGCGAAATTGAAGCAGGCCCGGTGCGCTTCAGCTCGGTGGAAGTTTCCGTACCCCGGTTTCAGTGGCACCTGATCACGGACCGGCAAATCCACAACAATGCCTTGGAGCGACTTACGGAATCCGAAAGAGATTCGCTGGTAAGCGAGGCAGATTTTGCTTTCCTGATGCAGTACGATACCGAAAAGCTCAGTTTTGTAAGCCTGAAAGGCACTGCCTGGGAGAGCCTTGGGTTCAACTGCAGCCTGCCGTTTGGTATCAGCTGCGACGCCCGCGTTACCGATACGGGCATTGGCCGGCATCCGGATTAAGGCCGCGCTGTCTAAACCGAACAAAAGAGGCTATCCGTAAACCGGATGGCCTTTTTTTGTTTCGGGTCAAGGCTGAAGTATCAGAAAGCTGACACTGCATAATCGGGTCAAAATGAGCTTTTTTTTGGCTATTATGTACAAATATCCTGTTAAGATTGTATTTTGATCACGCTAAGGTATTTTCTGCAATGCATACCATCTACCCGAGCAGCGACTTCACCCTTATACCCGTTTCTTTCTGATTTATGAAACCCTTCTGGTCTGATTTAGGCAAACTCATTTCATCAAAAACTTCTCAGGAGGAAGACTTCATAAAAAACGTACAGCTCTTCACGGATCTCACACGAAGGGAAAGACTGAAAGTTGAGCGGCTGATGCACGTGCGGGAATATCAGGCCGGGGAGTACATATTTCACAAGGGGCAGCCCGGAGCGGCATTTTATGTAATCCGCAGCGGGCTTGTGCGCATCGTAACGCCAGGTGAGCCGCCCATACTGCTGGCAGAAGTAAACCCCGGCGAGGTGATTGGCGAACTGGCCATTTTAGATGAAACACCGCGCTCGGCAAGTGCCCTCACCGCAGAGCATGCCACAACAATGGCAATTTTCAAAGGGGATTTTGATGCTTTCATGCTGAGCGAGCCCGTTATTGCGGCAAAAATTTACCGCAGGCTTGCCATTGTGATAGGCAACCGGCTCAAGGCTACCAACGCCATGCTTCAGAAACAGGCTGCCAAACAGCCCGAAACAAGGCCGGCATAATGGAGAACCCGCAAAGCGAACAGGAGATCAAACGGCGTACCCGCGTTTATGTAGCCGTGAGCAGTTTACTGCTGATTGTGACTACCGGCTATGTGCTTTGGGCCATCAGGCCGCTGCTGCTGCCCGTTATTTTCGGAGCGCTGCTCGCCTACATCAGTCAGCCGGTTGTGGCCTGGCTCATCAGGCGCGGCTTTCCGAAACTGCTCAGCGTGCTGCTGTTTGTCACCTTTTTTATCACCCTGCTTTTTTACGCCTTCGTTTTTGTAAAAAATCAAATTCCGGACCGTAACGAACAATACGAACTCCGCACGGTTGCCATGTATCAGCTCAATGAGCGGTATCAGGGACTGATAGAAACTTCACAGCAGAACACGACCCTCGCCTTCGGGCTGCGGTTCCTGATGCAGGAAACGCATCCTCTTGTAGATAACATCAACCTCTTTCTTGCCCTCGCCCCGGAGGAACAGATGGTTTTCGAAGCCCGCATGGACAGCCTGCAGCATCAGCACCCGCGCTATGCCCGTATGCTGGGCTATCACTTTCAGAATCAGGACCTGCTGTTTTACACAAGCGGCGGGCTGCTCACCGAAGCCATCCTCATCGGGCAGCGCAGCATTAACAGCCGCGAAGAAACAGGACCGGATCAGACAGGAGGCTCTACTATTCTGCTCATTTTCGGCTTTTTTTCAACCTGGCTGATCATGCCGGTCATTTTCTTCTTTTTACTGCTTGATGAAGGCAAGTTCAGGCGTAAACTCATTTCACTTGTTCCCAACATTTTCTTTGAAACAGCACTTACCTCATTTCACAACGTAGATAAAGCCATAGGCTCCTACCTCCGGGGTACGGTAATTGAAAGCCTTGCCGTTTTTACATGTTTCCTTGTGTTTCTGCCGTTAATCGGCTTCAACTTTACCGTATCTGTGCTGATCGGGGTTGTAGCAGCTGTAGCGAACATTATTCCTTTTATCGGGCCAACAGTTGGCATCATTCTCGTAATTGCATACTCGCTCATCATCGATGAAATCAGCAGCGTGCTGCCGTTCATACACACAGGCAACCTGGTTTACTTTGCTGCACTTACGGCAATTCTTATTCAGGTTGCTGATAACACCCTGCTTAAACCAATGATATTAGGCGGTGCCACAGACCTTCACCCAATACTTGTATTTTTTGTAGTTGTAGCCGGAGGGGTTATGTTTGGGTTTTGGGGTGTACTTTTTTCGATACCTGTAATTGTTATTATTAAGGTTAGCGCCACAACAATACATCAACGGCTGTTGCTTTACCGCATAATTCGTTTGTAAGGCTTACGCTTTTACCGGTTGTTTTCTGTAAAACCCCTATGGTGCAATCAGAACGGCATCGAACCGGTTTTTCCACATACAGGCCCTAATTTATATTGAATTAACCCTTTATTTTACATACTATCCTATTATACCAAACAACAAGACTTTGATTATGGAAAACATATTTTTTTCCTTTACATCAGCTAAAAAGTTTCAGGGCGAGCCTGTGCTAAAAACACCTTCACTAAAAATCAAAAACATACCTGCCATGTCTATCACTGTAAAATTCACTGCTTTGCTGTACCTCGTGCTTTTATTGGTATTTAGCCCTTCGCTTCAGCCACTTATGGCGCAGCCAATCCTGAATAATAATGATGAACTGCTTTCGGAGGGGCGCTTTATGTTGGGCCTGAGCGGCATGGACTTCACATTCCGCGACCATGCTTTGCTTACGGTTGGGGGTGAAAACAGCTTCACCTATCAGTTTAACGGTGATGTTTACAATGCCTTTATCGGCAGCGGCAAATTCTCCGGTATCAGCATCGGATATGGCACAAGCACCGAAACATTTTTCTCCTCCTCACTTGCTGACGCCCTTCTTGGTTCTGAAGGCCCTGCAAATGAAGCCGATGTACGCTTTCTGAACATCAAAGCAAGTCTCGGCGGTAACAGTCAGCTTTGGCAAAATATACTTTCGCAGGATTTAAACCTATACCTGCCAATTCGGGTGCACATCAACTTCTTCAATATTTATTATGATGCTGACGATGCCCTGCGCGAGGTATTTAACCTTAATTTTCAGGATAATTTCCGTCCTCTCAATAAACTTGAAAGCTCGTTTAACATCGGGCTGGGTGTAAATTACCGCACCGACCGCTTCTTCCCGCTGCTTCAGGACCGCCTGCTGTTTGACCTTCATTTTAGCAGGGGCCTTGGTGCAAATGTACAGTACACCGACGGAGACATGTTTTACGGCGGTGCGCGCCATGATGAAATAAATGGTTCTGTACACATCCTTCGCATTCTCGGCCAAACCTCTATTGTTACCGGATTCCGTCAGATCAAAGGGTGGTCAATTCAGGATGGATTTGATGACTTTTTCTCCATGCTTAACGACAGCGATGTATTCGATTCATCACACAGTTCTTTGATGTTTTTTGTCGGAATCAAATTTTGATCCGTTTCAGCGGGTCAAAAATCATAAGACCTTCACTTTCATAAACTGAGATACTTCAGTTACTTATCGGGATGGCTTTTGGAAGCCATCCCGCATTTCATCCCGATCAGTTAAAGGGTATTAAACATTGCAGTCGTTAGCATTAGCTTTCATCCGAACCGGCTGATACCAAGCACGAAATAATTAATGAGCCGTATGAAAAACCTGCGCTTACTTATCACCTTAACAGCCATAGCTGTACTGTGCCCCGTTGCAGCGGCACAGCAGTATGTCCAAACCCTGCCAAACCCTGCCGACGCAAGTGAGGCTTCTATCCGAAACCTTTCCGATGCTGTAAGGGATGCTGCAGGCAATTACTACCTGCTTGACAGCCGCAACGGAACCGTAATTATGCTCAATTCTGCCGGTGAGCTGATTGAAGTTGTTAATGCTTTTGTAGGGCCGGCCGGCACCGTGCAGCTGCGAGGCCCGGTACGGATTGAAGCCGGTCCGGATAACCGGCTTTACATCGCAGACGACCGAAACAACGAAATTTATGTGCTCGAAAACCTGCAGTACATTCATAAAGCCGGCGAATCGGGCAGGATGCCGGGTCAGTTCAGCCGTATTTCAGATATCGCAGTTGACGCCGATAACTACCTTTATGTGCTCGACGAACGCGCCGGCAGGGTTGATATTTTCGATTATAAAGGGCGTTTTATTAACTGGATCGGCGGCCCGGAAAGAGGTCAGCCAAGGCTTTTTGAAAATGTTGCCGGATTGGGAATAAATGGTGCAAATCAGCTGTACGTACTTGAGAGCAACCCGGCGAGGCTCCACATCTTCTCGGATTCCGGTCAGCATCTGCGAAGCTTCAACGAGTTGGGAAGTGCCGGCAGTCAGCTTCAGAATGCCGGTTCACTCACCGTATTTCGTAACGGACACTTCAGTATTCTCGATAAAGATTCCGGCACATTCAGCACTTTCAATTCAGACGGAGAGTTTCTGCAGCGTACAGGCCGAAGCGCGCGGGCAAGCTCACCGGGCATATTCCGGGATCCCTCTCTGCTGCGCACAACAGGTGTTAACCCGAACAGTCTTTTGGTTATAGATAGCGGGGCATCAAACATACAGGAATACGTTTATGCATTTCCGGCTGCCGATTTCTCCCGGACCGAAAAAATTCAGCTTGAACTGGTTTCTACCTCCCTCCCTCGCTTCCATGACGCTGTATTTGCTCCTAACGGGGTGATGTATTTTATCCCTGACGGCGATCAGAGTATTGTTGTAGCACTTGATCTCGATTCCGGCGAGCAGCTTTTCCGGCTGCCGGCACAGCGGGCACACAGGCTTGCTACCGACAGCCAAAGCCGGGTTTATGTGCTCGATCAACACCGGCGATCTAACGAAATTAATGTTTTCAACAGTCAGGGTGTGCTCGAGCTTAGCCTTGGCAGGGATATTCCAAACCCTCTTCAAAGTCCCGAAGCACTTGCTGTAAAAAGCGATGGCACCATCATCGTTGCGGATGCTTCACACGACCGGCTGCACAGCTGGGCCCGAAACGGCGAGTACCTTGGCGATACCATTTCACTGCGGCAGTTCAATTACCGCTCCATTTCTTTCATTCGTACAGACAGCAGAGATAACATTTACCTGCTCGACAGCAGCGACAATGAAATTTACCGACTTAATGCCGCCGGTATGCTCACCGATCCGCAGCCGCTCACTGTAAAGGGCTACAATCCTGCAAGGGGTAATGCCGGTATTGTATGGTTTGATATAGATCAGTCTGATCAGCTTCACCTTTTTAACAGTGAGACCCTCCAATACTATCTGTTCGAATGGGAACCGAGCATACAGGTAATTAATGCGCCCAAACTGTTGTTTAAGTTTGGCAGGGAAGGCAGCGACGAGCTTTCTTTCAGCCGTACCGGAAGCGTGGCGCTCAACCCCTATCAGCTTACGGCACATATCAGCAACGACCGGGGCAGGCAGATTAAATCAATTGGTATTACGATACGACCGCCCAAACCGGACCTTGAGCTGTTTGCTTTTTCGGTTGATGGAGAAGGCTTCCTGCACATAAGCCCAAAAGCAGGTTTTGATGGTGTAACGAGCAGCTTCAGTCTTGCCGTTGAAAACCCGGAAACCGGAGCTGTTGAAATCATCAGTTCTGATAACCAAACCATACAGGTACGGTACGACGGGCAGCGCAATCAGCTGCTGAATTACCGTATTCTGGGGGCAAGCGCCGGAAACCTGAGCGAGCCAAGTGAACCCTTCAGCGATTACATCGGGTATGGCCGGTACCTTGCTTCGCAGGAGCTTTTTGTGCATGCCCTTGAGCAGTACTCCCGTGCTCCGGCTTACTACCTCAACCCGCAGCCGGAGCTGGTTAATCACATTGCCCGTGAATACATCCGCTGGGGGCAAACCCTAACCAACCGTGGTGAAGCTTACCTCACAACCCTGATACTGCGCAATGCTGCGGCCCTGCTTGATGATCGCGACCCCCTAACCCGGAACATCAGCGAAGTGCTCATCACCCTGTATAACACGCTCGGCCGCCGGGGGGCATACGACGTGCTGATTGAAAGCACCGACAACCTCACGGGCATCACAAGCCCTTCTGTAGTAGATGAAGTAAGCCGCACCATCGGTCAGGTTGCCGGTAATATGGCCCGCACCGGCGTTGAGCAGCGAATCCTGCAGAGCATCGATTTATATAACCGCATGCTCGACTGGGCCGAACGGCCCGAATGGGCGCTAACCGGGATGGCCGCTGCTCAGCTGGCCTATTATGAGCTGCTTGAGCGAACCAACGCGCCATATCATCTCACAAGCCTTCGCCTGAACCGCGCACAGGCCGCGATAGATGAAGCACTCGATAAAATCCGGCTCGTGAATGACTTATACAACGAAAGCCGCATTCTTCAGATCAGAATCCTGAACAATCAGGGGCGGTATGAGCAGGCAATTGAAATTACTGAACAGGAACTCACCGATCAGATTCCCGGCCTCGACCGGCGCTTTGAGCGGGACTACCGCTATCATGGCGGCGCTGCTATGATAGCAGCCGGCGAGTATAACCGCGCCGTTTTCAACTTCACCGAACTGCTTCAGCTTGATCAGAATAACGCGCAGGTACAGCTGATGCTCGCAAATGCATTCTATAGTGATCAGCGCTATGCAGAAGCACAGGGAATCTACCGGGAGTTGCTGCTGCGTAACCCCGATGAAGCCATCTATCAGGGATTACTCGGGCGTACGGAGCTTGCCCTGGGTAACTACGCTGAAGCTTCTTTCCAGCTGGAGCAAGCCATCCGGATTAACCCTGCTGTTAACTGGTTTTACGGTGAACTTGCACGGGCTTTTTATATGGATGGCAAATACACCGAAGCCCTGGGGTATTTTGAACTCAGCGTAGCCGAAACACAGGCCCGCCTGGCAGCGGCACGTCAGCGTCAGCTGCCGCAGCCCGCACAGACGGAAATCAGAGCCGAGCTCGAAACCTATCTGTTTGAGCAGGGCCTTGCTGCAACCCGCATCCGCAACTACGACACCGCTACTCAGGCCCTGCGAAGCCTGGTTGAACTAACCCCTTCGAACGCGAAATACTGGTTCGAGCTGGGTAATGTGTATGTCAATACCGGACTCGTGTATCAGGCAGAAAATGCGTTTTCGCGTGCCCTTTCCATTGATTCCCAAAATGAAACCTACCGCAACGCCTTCAATCAGGCCCGGCAAAACAGCGATGAATATGCAACCAATCAGCCGCCGGCACGCATCCTGAGTGTGCAGGTAAACCCTGTTTTCCCGTCTGTTTACCGAAATTACACCGAGGCACAGTCGATTGGGCAGCTTGTAATTGAAAACAATACGGCATCGGTAATTACCAATGCCCGGCTTGAGGTTTCTTTCAGCCGCTTTGCTGCCGAAAGCTACTTCATCGACCTGCCGGTGATGTCGCCCCGAAGCAATACCACCGTTCCGCTGTTCATGGCTTTCACGAGCGACATCATGAGCAACGATTCCGACACCAACGCGCAGCTCACCCTCAACCTGATTTACAACCACCGTGGCGAAGCCCTAACCGATGTGAGCAACGCAAATGTTACCATACATCGCCGCAGTGCCATCAGCTGGCGCGACAAGCGCAGCCTGGCAGCTTTCATCTCGCCCGGCAGTGAAACCATCAGGCAGTTTGTATCAGAAATAAACTCTAATCTCGAGCCTTTTTCTGACCGTAATTTGCCGGAAGCCATTGCAATCGGAGCCCGGCTCTACAGCACCCTCAATAACAGCGGCTTCGTGTATCAGCGCGACCCGAATATCGAAACCATTTTAACAAGCGGTGTACTTGATGATATTCAGTTTCCGGCCGAAACCCTAACACTCCGCAGTGGTGAATGCGACGATTTCGTGGTACTGTTTTGCAGCCTGTTTGAAGCGCAGGGCATACGAACGGCTTATATTGATGTGCCCGGGCACGTGTTTATGGCATTCGATACCGGCCTCACACCCGACGACCTAAACTTTATGGGCCTTGATGCAAACCGCTTCATCACATACGAAAACAGACTCTTCCTTCCTATCGAAACAACCCTGCTTGGGCGCGGCAGTTTCATGCAGGCATGGGAAAACGCCGCCCTAAGGTGGCAACAAGAGCGCGAAGCAGGCAACATGCCGCAAATCGTACCGATTGATCAGGCACACCGGGTATATGCACCATCCGAATTTGTACCGGCTGACTTCAGGTCACCGCTGGTTTTTAGCGATAACCTTATTGCCGACTACAACTTCACCCTGCAACAGGTATTCAATAATTTCAATGCCGGAATGATTCAAAGCATTGAACAGCGCCTGATTGCAGAACCTGAAAACCTGTTTTTGGTAAATCAGCTGGGGGTGCTGCTGGCCAAAACCGGCGATACTGAAAAAGCCCGGGAAGTTTTTGAGCGCGGACTTGAAATTTTTCCGGCAAGCCCCCAAATCAACAATAACCTGGGTAATCTGTACTTCGAAGCGCGCAACTTCATTAAAGCAGCGGAACATTACCGCAAAAGCGCTGAAGCAAACAGCAACAACGCCAACGTTTATGTAAACCTGGCACGGGCCTTGTTACAGGCGGGTCAGACCGAGCCCTCACGCGACGCCATGCGGCAGGCCCTGCGTATCGATCAAGATGTACGCACCCGTTACGACTTCATTTTTAACGAGCTATTCTGATGAAAACAACACTGAACCTCAATCAGCTCTTTTGGGTCACATGCAGCATAATGCTGGCTGTCAGCTGTCCGGCAAAAGCACAGCAACCGCCCCCCGGAGGCACGCAGGTACAAACTGAAGTAATCGGCACCCTCAGTTTTTTTCAGGGTAGGGTGATGATTTTTGTGGATGATGAATGGCGGCCTGCCACCATCAACCTGCCGCTAACAGCAAGCCGCCGGATACAAACCGGCCCTGCATCACAGGCTGAAATCGAATGGCGAACCGGCGACACCACCGTTATCGGAAGCAATGAAATGCACAGCCTCGAAGCCCTTTATGTGGCTTTTCAGCAATCATCCTCACGGCAAACTGAAGGAGTCTTCAGCCGATTCAGGTCTATGTTCAGGGGGGAAATAGCTGATTCGCGACAAGCCGAGGGAGGTATTCGTCGCGACCGGGCAGAAGTTGAACGAAAGCCCAGCCCTGGCGAACTCTACTGGTATGAAGACCCTCAGGTTGACATCGCCGATATTTTTGAACTCTACGACAGCGGTGAATACCGGCAGGCGCTTGCAAAGCTAAGCCTGTTTACCGAACAGCAGCCGCGCAGCCCTTTTATGCGGGAAGCCCTGTTCATGATGGGGCACTGTTTTATTGAACTCAACAACATCCCTCAGGCACGGGAAACCTTCAACCGCATCGTAACACTGTTCCCGGGGGAAGCTATCTCAGCTGAAGCCCGCGAAGTGCTGCAGCAACTGTGAGCCTTCTGTAATGATATCAGGGGTCAATTTTCGTCTGCCAACAGGAAAACCTGGCTGGAAACTGCTCAGTTTCGTGATGATCTGCATTCTGTCGCTGTTTATCACACAGGCTTTTTCATGGGTGAACCACAACCTCACCCGCTCCCCGCTTACCGCCATTGACCTGGCCGTTGATGACCTGGCCCTGCAAATCCGCACCTTTACCGGGCAGGACAAACGCGTTTCAACACGGGATTTCGTAATTATCGACATCGACGACTATTCCATATCTCAGCTGGGCCGCGTGCAGCTGTGGCCGCGCATGTATGATGCACAGGTGATCCGGAACATCAGCGCCGGGACCCCCAAAGTGATGCTGATTGACGCCCTCTACACCGAAGCCGACACCCTGCCGGGCGCATACGTGCAGCTGCTCACCGACCGCGGCTTCGGGCAGGCCGCAGATATCGTGAGCGCCATGAGCACCGATCACATCCTGGCCGAAGCCATTCAGCAGGCCGGAAACGTGATCCTCGGCATGTTCGATAAATCTGCCGACTTCACGGATGACGAGCGGGAATATGCACTTCGCGCCGAGCAGCTGCTGCCCCGTATCAGTGGAAACCGCCGGTCTGCCTTCGGCTACTATCAGCGCAGCGTACCCGTGCTGCCATCCCTCGCCTTTGCTGAAAATGCCCGGGCAATGGGACTGCTGAAAGTGAACCCCGACCCTGACGGCACGGTACGTTCGTACACCCTGCTACAGCAAAGTCCGTTTCTTACGGGTGAAAGTACCAGTGATCATATCCGCCTTATCCCGTCTTTCATACTGCCTGCAGCACTCAATTTTCTGGGGCTAAATGACGAAGATGTCCGTACATCAAACACAGGTATTTACCTCGGGCCGGATATAAGAATCCCGGTAAACCCACGTGCCGAGTTCAGTATAAACTGGCTGGGTTCCGGAGAAGATTTCCGCTGCATCTCATTTTACAATGTGTGGAGCGGACAGGTACCCAAAGAGTTCTTCAACGACAAAATTGTATTTATAGGAAGCAGCGCCGCCGGCCTCGAAGACCTTAAAAACACCCCGGTCAATCAGGTTATGCCCGGGGTTGAGGTGCACGCAACGGCCCTGTACAACCTGCTCAACGAAAGCTGGCTACGGCGTATAGACGATACCGGACTCATGTGGCTGCTCGCCGGCTTTGTCCTCTTTAGCACAGCCCTGTTTCTGTTTCTGCCCCAATGGCAGGCGCTCATCGCAGTATTCCTGCTCATTGTGCTTCAGTTTTTTGGCTATGTGCTGATGATTGTGCCTGAGCTAAAAATCCTGCTGCCCCTTTCAACCGTTGTGACCCTCACCATCAGCTCCTTCACCCTTTCGCTGGTGTACCGCAACGCGACCGAAGGCCGCGAAAAGCGGCAGCTCAAGCTGGCGTTTTCCTCCTACGTTTCGCCTCAGATTGTGGATGAGCTCATCGAGACCGGGCGCGACCCGCAGCTGGGTGGTTCGGAGAATGAGATTTCGGCTTTCTTCAGCGATATTGAAGCCTTCTCCCGGATTTCGGAAAAGCTCTCGGCGCCTCAGCTCGTTGAGCTGATGAACGAATACCTGGACGCCATGACCTCCATCATCACCGAAGAGCGCGGCACCCTCGATAAGTATATCGGGGATGCAATTGTGGCCTTTTTCGGCGCACCGCTCAAGGTTGAAGATCACGCGCTGCGCTCCTGCATCGCCGCCTGCCGCATGATGCAGGCCGAATCGGACCTCCGGCTAAAGTGGCAGGAAACCAAGCGGGGCTGGCCGCCGGAAATCCTGAAACTGCGCACCCGCATCGGCATCAATTCGGGCATGGCGGTAACCGGTAACATGGGCTCTTCCAAACGCTTCAACTACACCATGATGGGCGACACCGTGAACCTTGCTGCCCGCTGTGAGAGCGCCGCCAAGCAGTACGGCATCAGCGCGCTGGTTTCCGAGAGCACCCGCGACGCCGCCATCAAGGCAGGTGATGACTGCGTATTCCGCCGGCTCGACCGCGTGACCGTAGTGGGCCGAAGCACCGCAGTGGAGCTTTACGAACTTGCCGGGCTTCGCGCTAAGGTCACCAAACAGCAGCTAAGCTGCATCGAAGCCTACGAAAAGGGCTTTGAAGCTTATCTGCAACAAAGTTGGGAAACGGCCGTGAGCTGTTTTGAGCAGGCGCTTGAGCTGGAAAAAAGCCCGGAACTGAATCCCTCGGCGCTGATGCTCCGCCGCTGCGCGCAACTCCAAAAAGAGCCGCCGGGCAGCGACTGGGACGGCGTTTTTAACCTGAAATCCAAATAAATGAAACACAGAACCCTATCAAGGAGCACCGGCAGCGCATGATCCGAATCGAATTTCTGGGCGTGAGGGGGTCTGTTCCCACTCCCGGCCGGCAAACGCTGGCCTACGGCGGAAACACATCAGGTGTGCTGATTCGCTTCGGTAATTCTCCGCACCATCTTTTTTTGGATGCCGGCACCGGTATCGTTGAAGCCGGCAACCGGCTGGTTTCCCGCTCTGAAGCCATTGAAGGCCGCATCCTCATCACCCATGCCCACAGCGACCATATTCAGGGCATTCCGTTTTTCAAACCGCTGTATCAGCCGCAGCATCAGTTCAGCATCCACATGCCGGAACAGGCCGGCCAAAACTGCGAGCAGGTTCTCAAAATGCTGATGGCACCCGCCTTTTTTCCGGTCAGTACGGATGCCTTCAACGCAAAAATCAGCTATGAAACCCAGCAGCCGGGCACTACAGCGTATCCGGAAGGTTACAGCGTCACTTCGCTGAAAGCGAACCACCCCGGCAACACTTTCATGTACAAAATAAGGATTGGAGATACCGACATCGTGTACTGCCCGGACAATGAGTTCATTCCGGACGATAAGGCCATGCGCAGCAGCATGTTTGATTTTTTTGAAGGATGTGATCTCGTGATTCACGACAGCCATGAGTCGCGGCTCAGTTATGAGAAAAAACGCGGCTGGGGGCACTCTGCGTGGGAAGATATAGCCGAACTTGCCTATGAAGCCGGTGTAAATCAGCTCTACCTCACGCATCACGCGCCTGAATCGACCGATGCCGATCTTGATCAGCGGCAGCAGGCCCTCAGCATGATGACCCGCCGTCCGCCGGTCGCACTCTTCGCCCGGGAGGGGCAGACGGTAGAGCTTAACAGCTGATTACCGGCTTCTGAATAAAACCGGGGCTGTTTCACCCCGATCTGAAACAGGCCTCAGTGCACCTCAAGCAAACCCAGGGTGATGTCGTCGCTCTGGTCGGCCTGCCCGCGGTGCAGGTCAACGTCGGTCAGTAAGTCGCTCAGCATTTGCCCGGCCCCGCCGCCTGCGGTGAAGCCTCCGGTGAGGCGCAGCAGCATCCGCTCGGCAGTGTATTCTTCCATTTCGGGGTTCATCGCTTCTGTGATGCCGTCGGTGAAAGCCACAATCACATCACCCGGCTGCAGGCTCACTTCCTCTGATTCGTACGGAAGCTCCATCACCCCAAGCATCAGGCCGCCTTTTTCGAGCGTGAGCGCGGGTTTGGGTTCCGCATCCTTCCTGAATAAAAAAACCGGGTCGTGCCCGGCAGAGATGCTGATCAGGCTTCGTTGTTCTTCATCCAACAGACAAAACCAGCCCGTCACAAATTTATCCGGCGTTGTGGATTCAATCAGGAAGGCGTTCAGCGACTCCACAAAATGCTTCAGGCTGAAGGTTTTTTTGTGAATGATGAGGTAGCTGTGCGTGAACGAGTACACCGAGGAAACAATGAGCGCGGCGGAGATGCTCTTGCCGGTTACGTCGGTAATAAAAAACAGGGCCTGCGTATCGCTGATGCGGATCAGGTTGTAGTAGTCGCCGCCCAGGTGTTTGGCAGGCCGCAGCAGCGTTTTCACGGTAAAGCCGCGCAGCTCCGGCAGGGTGCCGGGCAAAATCTTCCGCTGAATTGAGCGGGCCGTTTCCAGCTCGGTGCGCATCTGCTCAGCCTCGACCTCGAACTGACCCAGCCGGTAGTTTTCAATGGCGATGGCGCACTGCCCCGCAAGGGCTGAGAAGAAAAGCTCATCCTGCGTATCGAAGCTGCCGTCGTTCGATTTGTTCATCACCTGAATAACCCCGATCAGTTCGCCCTTCCGCACCATGGGCGCACACAGCATGTTGCGCGTCACAAAACCGGTGCTCTGATCAAATGCGGAATTGAAACGCGCATCGGCGTAGCAGTCATCGATGCGCACTGTTTTTTTGTTAGCCGCAACCCATCCCGCTATGCCTTCACCCATCCGCACTTCTCTCGATTTGATGAGGGTGCCCTTCTCCCCTTCGGCTACATAGAAAGTGAGTTTGCAGGTCTCATCGTCAAAAAGAAGCAGGGAGGAAGCCTCTGAATCGAGTAGTTTTTTGCTGGTATCAATGATGCTTCTCAGAAGTTCAGGCAGCGGTTTCTTTTCGATGATCTGATTCGAAATATCCTTAAAAAACAGCGTTTTGCGAACCAGGCTTTTAAAGGTGACGCAGTCTAAACAGTTATGTTGGGTATCGTCAGTTATATACATTGGCGTCTGTATTCTGTCTGCAATATTGTTTGGTTATGGTTCCGATTATAATGAATTACCCGTTAAATCTCACTTAATCTCTCAAATACTCCTCAATTTGTGTGGGTAGCCCTTAATACAACTTTGGTCTGCAATTCAACACTTCAACATAAAAAAGCCTGCAAAACCGAACTGCAGAGCTGATTTCCTAAAATCACATCTGCAAAACGGCCGGCAGGCTTCTGATCACAGCTGAGGCAGCTGTTGTCGTTTAAACTTCTTCGGTAAGCCGGAAAAGCTCAGCGCGGAAACGCGGCGCTTCGTGGCGCTCGAGATAATAGATGAAGCGGTCATTTTCCAGATCGAGCTCCATCATCCACACATTGGTTGAGGCTTCGGGCAGCATGTCGGCCGTTACGTCATCGGCATGAAAAAACTGCTGAATGGCTGAGCCGGCATCGCTTGCAAAACCGCCGTAGCCGTGGGAATCGCCGTTTGCCACGAGCTCTTCCATTGTGCGCACTTCACCGAGGTGATCGTGAAACAGATGCAGGCCTTCTTCGCGGCGCTCAACAACCCAGGCACCATGCCAGTAGTCGCCACCATTACGCAGCAGCTCGATGCGCACAAACTGATCGTTGCATTCCGAAACATTGGTCACGAGCACGGTGCCTACAAGGGCATGGTCCTCATTATCCGGATAGGTGGACTGCCCGGTAAAGGTTTCTCCGCAGAGGTCCTGCAGGTTCGCAAAAAAAGCATCATGTGCACTCATTTCAGGGGTTGTGTCGTAATCGGCCTGTTCGGGCGACCCGCAGGCCGCCACCATAAATACCACCAAAAGTAGTGCAGTTAAGACGTTTGAACTTTTCATAAAACTCATTATTTCAATTGGTTGAGGGTTTGTGTTTTTACAAGTAGGCTAAAATGCCGAATTATACAGGCAATTTCAAACCTGAGGCTGATAAATCAGCTCCTATTTCAGCAGCAGCATTTTTCCGGTCAACACCCGGCCTGCAGCGCTCAGGCGAACGAGGTAAACCCCGGATGCAAGTCCTGCTCCGCTAAACACCGCTTCATGCCGCCCCGCACTTTGTTCAGCGTCAACCAGCAGGGCTACACGGCGCCCGGTTACATCATAAACCGTGAGCCGCACCCGCGTTTGCGTGTCAATTTCATAGGGGATGACGGTCTGCGGGTTGAAGGGGTTCGGGTAGTTGTTGCCCAGCGCAATCCGGAAAGGCAGCTCATAGCCCGGCGGCGGCTGTGTTGCGGCATCGGGGAAGCGGGTCGCAGCGACATCCATAAACAGCATCTGCCCGGAAGTCCAGGGCGTGAGGCCTCCGTCGCTCTGCGAGTACCGGTAGGTCGGCGGCTGCCCCGCGCTTTCGAAGCTCCGGCTGAGCAGCTCGGCGGTGAGCAGGGAAGCCGGCAGCCGGTCCGTATCAAGGGTGATGCGGATGCCTGCTTCAAGGCCGGGGTTCAGGAAAATGCCGATGTTTCTGAGATCCAGCGGCACTTCGTTGAAACTGCGGATGTCCGCCAGCGGCACACGGACAGCATTGCCAAGGGTGCGCACAACGCGGCTGCCGTCAGATGACAGCTCCACCAGCTCAGCAATCAGCGCCGGATCGCTGCCCTGCGGGAAGCTGAGCACCCCGGTATGAATCGTAGCCCGGTGCAGCAGCCCCGCCATACGAGGCAGCCGGTAAACAAACCCGTTGCCGGAATCCAGCAGAAGAGAAGCCGTGCCGGACTGATTCAGCGTGCCGTGATGCCACAGGTGCAGGGTCGTGAGCTCTTCGAGCGCGTTGCCGTCGGGCATGGCAGCCAGGGCGCTTACGACATCAAGCTTGCCCATGCCCCAGCGCGGGTGCGGCACAGGGCCGGTGAATGCATCCGTCCGGGCGCCGTTCACCAGCGCCTGTTTGATGGTCGCCTGCGTGGCATCGGGGAAAGCCTGCAGCATCAGCACCGCGGCCCCCGCCGCAACCGGTGCCGCCATACTCGTGCCCGCCAGCCACACGTAATCGCCACCCGGCTGTGTCGCGTTGCCCGAGTAACTGCTGTCGCGGGAGCGCGCCGCGGCCACAAATCGCCCGGAAGCCGCAAGCTCGGGCTTCATCCGCCCGTCGCGGGTCGGGCCCACGCCCGTAAAAAGGGCCAGGCTGCCCACCGGATTCGACTCCCGCTGGAAAACCAGTCCGCTTTGGGTGAGCCAGTTGTTCTGCATCACATAGCCGCCGGTTGTGAGTACCGACCGGCCTGTGCCCGGCGTCGTTATCGTAAAATCGGTACTCGCCCCCTGCTGCGAAATCGTTTCATTGCCTACCCTGTTAAACACCATCCATGATTTAAACGGCCCGGCGTAGCCTTCAATGCTGATGCGCCAGACGCCGGCTGCGGGCGGATATTGGAGCTCATCATCCCCCACATAAAAAATCATGCGCCGGTGACCGTTGGGTGCGTGTACAAAATTTTCACCCTCAATGATTCCCTCATCCGGAAGGGGTACCGTGTCGAAGCTGCCGGGCTCCCATTCGTAAACGATGCCGGCGGGAGTTGTGACCCGCAGCGTAGCCGGGGCGTCGGTATCGAGCCAGATATCGAGCAGCAGGCGGTCGTTGAACGGCCCGGGGCGCGGCGTGTACGCGGGGATATTCAGGATGATGTCGTCGGTGCCCGCCTGCCCGCCGAAGTAGCGCAGCTCGGCACCGTTGTTTCCGGCCGCAGTTACCATCATCACGCCGGGGTTTTGGGTGACCTCATCCATGGCGCGCTCGGTAGCCTCGGTGCCGTCCCGGGCATGGAACAGGCCTCCGATGCTGAAATTAGCGACGATCGGCCGGCTGTAGGTCTCGCTCAGACTTGCCGAATACTGCACGGCATTGATGATATTGACTCCGGTGAAGGTCTGATTTCCGCCTTTGATGATCACAAGGTCGGCCTCCGGCGCGATACCCGGCAGGTCGGGTCCGCCGCCTGCCATGATGCCCGCCACATGCGAGCCGTGCCCGTTCGTATCCCGTGAGCGGATGTTTTCACCGGCAGCGAGGGCAGCTTCGATATCTGCACGGCTGAAGAGCACCCCGTAATCGAAGGGCGGTGGCGGCGATTGCTCGCCGGCCTGCGGCACGAGGGTCTGATCCCACACATATTTGATGCGCGAGCGCAGGGAATCGGCCGGGTGACGGAATGCGGGATGGGTGATGTCGATGCCGGTATCGAAGATTGCCGCCATCACCCCGGCGCCGGTGAGGGCGGTTTGGTTCCACAGGCCCTGATGCAGGGCGTCGGCACCGCTTTCAGCACGGGCGCGGTTGCCGGTTGGCTCGTGCATCACGGCAGGCTCAATCCAGCTGAAGCCGCCGGAAGCCACAAGCCCGAGCAGCTCAGCGTGCGTGAGCCGCAGCGCGTAGATGCCATCCGCAGCGCGCATCCGGCGCCCCGGGAGCCGGTCGCCCGGCCCTGCCCCGCTTGTGTACACGATGAGGTCGTAGGTAAGCCCCGGAGCTTCATCATCCCCAAAAACCCCGCGCTGTGCAGTCTGCTGCCGAAGGCGGGCATCCTCAAGACGTTCCTCCGGGTGTTGCAACAGCCGCTGCACCAGCGGATGCAGGTCGGCCCGGAAACCGACTCCGCGCTGCTGCACGCTTTCATCGGGGGATAGCCCCCTCACCCAGTCCAGACTTGTGGCTGCCTGCTGCGCTGCCAGAAATGCGGGCAGGAGCGCAAAGATCACGAACAGGGAGACAAAACGGAAGCTATGAGACAAAAACAGCATGATGAGACAAAAGTTGAAAGGTTCTTCATGGGGAGGCAGCCGCGCCCCGATTCAGTCTAAATGATAATCAAAACAGCGGATTGATGGAGGAGCGTTTTGGGGTTTTTGAAGTGTGACACCCGCCGGGCGCCCTATGCCCTGCTCCGTGCGGAATCAAGCTATTTAATGTTTATCTTTAGGGCAGAAAACTAAAAAACAGGATTTCAATAAAAACAGCACTTTATGCCGGTATATTTTGACAATGCGGCCACAACGCAGACCGACGAGCGCGTGCTCGATGCCATGCTTCCGTTTTTTCGCTCGCATTACGGCAACGCTTCGTCCATCCATGCGCTGGGCCGCCAAACCAATGTAGCCGTTGAGGAAGCCCGCGAAAAAATTGCGCGCATACTCGGGGCGGAGGTAAGCGAAATTATTTTCACCAGCGGCGGCACCGAAAGCAACAACGCAGCCCTGAAAGGCGCACTTGCCGCGTCAGAAAAGCGGCATGTGATTACCTCATCGGTTGAGCATCATGCGGTACTGTACCCGCTGGAGCATGCTGCGCAGGAGGGCGCCCAGCTAACCGTACTCGATCCCGGGCCCAAAGGCTGGATCAGCGCGGCACAGGTCGAAGCCGCCCTAACCCCCGACACCGCGCTCGTGAGCCTGATGCACGTGAACAACGAGACCGGCTGCATCAACCCGATTGAAGAAATTGCGGCCCTGTGCAGCGCCCGCGGCATTCTTTTCCACACCGATTGGGTGCAGGCCGCCGGCAAGCTGCCGCTGGACGTGCGCGAAGTTCCGGTCGATTTCCTGAGCGTGAGTGCGCACAAAATTCACGGTCCGAAGGGCGCCGGCTTTTTGTACGTGCGCGGCGGCACCCCCTGGACACCCTGGATGGAAGGCGGCTCGCAGGAGCGCGGTCGCCGCGGCGGCACCCTGAACGTGCCCGGCATTGTGGGGCTTGGCGAAGCCTTCGCCCTGGCGCACAGCGAGCGGGATGCAAATGTGTGCCGGATCGCGGCCCTAAGCCAAAGCATTCAGCAGCGCATGCAGCAGCTGTTTCCGGGCGTTGCGCACCTTAACGGCGACCGCAGCCGTGCCGTGCCGCACATCCTCAACTACAGCTTCTTCACGGATGACGGTCAGGCGCCCGACGGTGAGATGCTGCTGCTGAGCCTCGATATCGACGGCATCTGCGTTTCCAACGGCTCGGCCTGTACCTCCGGTACCGTGCTGCCCTCGCACGTACTTATCGGCCTGGGTCACGAAGAGCGGCTGGCGCTCTCTTCCATCCGCATCAGCCTCGGAAAATTCAATTCCGAAGCTGACGTTGATGAACTTTTCGAGAAACTGCCCGGCATCCTCGGCCGCATGATTAAACTCCCGGCTTAGTGAGGCCCGGAAACACATCCCCCTAAAAAATCAACCAACCATGCGCATGTTACCCGCTTTTTTTGTAATCCTGATGACGGGGGCCGCCCTAAGCTTTTGGGGCTGCGGCACCGCGACAGTGCCCTCCGCCGGACCCGACAATCCGCTTGAAGCCTGCCCGGAATCGCCCAACTGCGTGAGAAGCACCCTGGAAGTAATGGCTGAGGCCGACCGCATCCTGGAAGCCGCCCGACAAACACTCGAAAATATGGGCGCCGAAAGCATCGAAGAAACCGAAGCCGGAGGCCTGCACGCCGTTTTCCGCATCGCGGTTTTTGGGTTTCGGGATGATGTGCACCTTGCCCTGAGCCCGCAGCCGGATGGCGGTACCTTTGTTCACATTCGCAGCGCAAGCCGCACCGGCTACAGCGATCTGGGGGTAAACTCAAGGCGTGTTGACCGCTTTTTCCGGCTGCTGACTGCCGAACTTCGGAAGTAATAATCTGCTACGAGCATCCGAAAGGTCTTCTCCTTCTAAGGTCCTTTTTTAAAATTATTTATCTGGTAATTCATGAAATCCTTCCTCAACAACACGCATAACCTTTGGAACAGCTTGCTGTTTATGCAGCTGTACCTCATCATAGCTTATATTTTGTTTATCCATTTGCAGCTGGCAAACTCCGCTCTCTTCTTTGTGCCCGGTCATATTTTTATGGTGCTGACAGTTGAATTTATCTACCTCATGTATCAGAAAACTGAAACTCCTCAGGATGCGCGTGATTTCGGCTCGGGCTGGTTTATTTGGATTGGGCTTCTGTTTATCAATTTTGGCATTGTGCTGTTCTTTTTTACGGAATTCTGGTTTGCCGGCATCTTCGCCATGATTCCGCTTACGCTCGGGTATCTGATTTACCTGAAATGGAAACGGCAGGATATTTTTGAGGCTGCCTGATGATTTTAAAAGATGCGCTGGTTGTTGAAATTGCTTCAGTGCTGGCCGGGCCTTCTGTCGGGATGTTCCTGGCTGAGCTGGGCGCCGAGGTCATCAAAATTGAGCACCCGCTCAACGGGGGCGACGTTACCCGGAGCTGGCGGGTGAGCGGGGAAGCCGCAGCCGGCGGACGCAGCAGCTATTTTAACGCCATCAACTGGGGCAAGCGGACAGAGGCGCTGAATGCGAAGGATGGAGGCGACCGAAGCAGGCTTTTGGAATTAATCCGGCGGGCCGACATCGTTTTGGTGAGTTTTAAGCCGGGGGATGCGGAAAAGCTCGGCCTCAGCTGGGAGGTGCTGCGAGCTGAGAATCCGCGGTTGATATACGCCGCCATCACCGGATACGGCGAAGGCGACCCGCGCACAGCCTACGACGCGCTGCTTCAGGCCGAAACCGGCTTCATGCACCTGAACCGCGAGCCGGGCGGCAGCCCGATGAAGATGCCGGTTGCCCTGATCGACGTACTTGCAGCGCACCACCTCAAGCAACTGGTGCTCATCGCCTGGATTCAGCGGATGCAGACCGGCGAAGGCACCAAAGTTGAGGTTTCCCTCTTTGAGGCAGCCGTGAGTTCTCTGGTAAATCAGGCCGGAGCCTGGCTTTATGCGGGCGCAGAACCGCAGCCGCTGGGCAGCGAGCATCCTCAGATTTATCCTTACGGCGGCAGCTTCACAACTGCCTGCGGCCGCGCCATCGTGCCCGCGGTCGGAAACGATGCGCAGTTCAGGTCGCTTTGCACCCTGCTTGGCGCTCCCGAACTGCCTGATTCCCCCGACTATGCCACCAACCCCGCCCGCTCTGCGAACCGCGACGGACTTCGGATTAAACTTCAGGAGCTGTTCGCAGCAGTACCCGAAGCAGAGGAATTTCTTCAGGAACTGCATCAGGCGCGGGTGCCGGCGGCCATGATCCGCAGCATATCTGAAGCCCTCGGAGATTACCGGAACGGCGCTGAATTTGCCCTGCACGAAAGCAAAGACGGCGCAATGACGGGATTGCCGCAACTCACCGGGCGCATCAGCGGCGCGCGCGTAAGCCGGAACCTGAGCGAACCGCCATGCTATCCGTTTGCAGGCCGGCCTTCAGAAAAAAGCTGAATCCTTCCTTTTTAATTGGGATGGGATGCTGCAGCTGTTATCTTTTGCGGTTAAACAAGCAAGACCTGCGGCAGTTTTTTACCACGTGACGCTGCCGTGAGGCTTCATCATCAAAAAAAATCAACCAACCTACACGACTGCTGCGGCAGTAATTTTGAGTAACTCAACCATGTCTTCTTCAGCAAATGCCCCGATTGGCATATTCGACTCCGGAATTGGCGGCCTCACCGTTGTAAAAGCGGTAATAGAAAAACTCCCCAACGAAAACATTGTTTATTATGGTGATACAGCGCGGGTGCCCTACGGTATAAAATCAATAACGACCGTTCGGGAATACGCCCTGCAGATCACGGATTTCTTGCTGTCGCAGAATGTGAAAGCCGTGCTGATTGCCTGCAACACGGTTTCGGCAGCGGCGAATGAGGAAGTAAGGGCACGTTGCGGCGACATCCCGGTACTTGATGTAGTTGATGCCGGCACGCAGGCCGCCCTCGAAGTTGAGGCAAAGAGCCGGAGCATTGGTGTAATCGGCACGCTTGCGACCATCAACAGCCAAACCTATGAGCGGGCCATTCTCGGATTTGATGCAGGAAAGCGCGTATTCTCAAAGGCCTGCCCAATGCTCGTACCCCTGGCCGAAGAAGGCTGGATCTCTAATGAAATAAGCCGCCTCACGGTGCATGAATACCTTCAGGATTTTCGCGACAAAGACCTTGATGCGCTGATTCTCGGCTGCACGCACTATCCGCTTTTTAAACCGGAAATTGAGGACTACCTGAAAGAAAGCGGCACAAAGGTGATTGACTCAGCGCTATCCATCGCAACGAAAACTGAGGCCATGCTCGCAGAACTCGGCATTCTGAATCCGGATGAGCAAACCGGCTCCTTCACCTGCTACGTGAGCGACAAGCCGCAGCGGTTTCAGATTCTGGCAGAGCGCTTCCTGGGGAAAAAACTCAACCGTATCGAAATCTCTCCTTTGCTTTAGAAAATAAAGCAAAGGAGA
>NZ_JAIUMX010000006.1:0-69872 GCF_022565315.1 Cyclonatronum sp.
GATATCTCACATGATGCTTCGTCCAACTTCGGTCACACTTCGCTCTCCGTACCTCCGGTTTGCTCCCGCAAGCTGAGAAGCGTTCGATATGACATTTTCTGGATTGCAGGGTTTTAGGGTACAAGGGGTTGGGGTGAGGTCCGCCCCGCTGATGGCACGCGGATTTACCGGATCGGGCCGGATTTACGCGGATTGTTTGTTGATGTAGAATTCAAACCTCCAAGGTTTTAAAAACCTTGGAGGTTTTTTCGACCGCCCGGCTCCGGAGGCGCCAAAGCTTTGCAGCAACCGCCTCAGCCACCCCTACGCCCCTGTTGCCGGTTTCGTGCAACATCAATACATTGAACCATTCCACATTCACATGATAAAAATTATTGAAAGGCAAATTTTATGGGGCAGCAGTCGGGACGGAAACGGTTGGCGGATTCGGTGGTCTGGATCACCGGGGCATCTTCGGGGATTGGCGAGGCCATGGCGTATGATTTCAGCAGGATGGGGGCGCGGCTGATTTTGTCGGCGCGGAGGTCCGGGGAGCTGGAACGGGTGAAGAAAAACTGCGAAGGCGACCCCGGCAGGGTGCAGCTGCTCCCGCTTGATCTGTCTGATACCGGCAGCCTCCGGCAAAAAGCGGCGGAGGCCATCGCGTTTTGGGGCGAGGTGGATGTGCTCATCAACAACGGCGGCATAAGTCAGCGGGCGCTTGCGGCCGAGGCCGATCTCAGCGTAATCCGCCGCATCATGGAGGTCAACTTTTTCGGTACTGTTGCCCTCACGCAGGCCATCCTCCCGCACTTCATCGCGCGGAAATCGGGCTACGTGGTGGTGGTGAGCAGCGTGATGGGCAAAATCGGCACCAAATTCCGCTCAACCTACGCGGCCTCCAAACACGCGCTGCAGGGCTGGTTCGACTGCCTGCGACAGGAGATGTACGAGCATCAGGTGGATGTAACCCTTGTGTGCCCCGGTTTCGTGAAAACAAGCATCACCCTCAATTCGGTTACCGCCGACGGCAAAACCTACGGGCAGATGGGCGACGGACAAAGCAAGGCAATGAGCGCCGAGACCTTCAGCCGAAAGCTCATCCCCAAGTTAGAGAAGCGTAAGCCGGAAATTTTTATCGGCGGCCCCGAAATTGCAGCGGTGTGGGTCAAGCGGCTCAGCCCGGGGCTTCTGAACGCCATCCTCAGGCGCACCAAAGTAACCTGACCAACCTCCAATCCGGTGCCCGACCGACCACTGAAGCTGATCATGCCCGGAAACACATCACTCTAAAAAAGCATTTGAGGAAGGTTTTTCGGGTGATGTGCTTCCGGATGGCCGCAATTTCCGCGGCTATAGCCAAACCAGGGGCCGGCAGCAGGGGCTTATTCGCCGGACGGGATTTCAGCCCGTAAACCGGCAAGGAAGGTTTCGGGCAGGCGCGGAATCTTTGTATTTTTGAACGATGTGAAATTCCCCTTAGCGGCGTTTCCTCTGTGCTTCCCGAATCTCATCCGTAACTTATTTTGAAAATGAAAAGTCATCTTCGTTTAACTGTAAATCAAACCTGGCGCTCCCTTTTTCCGGCTGTGATGCTGGTGTTCCTGTTGTGGCAGACCGGCTGCGTGGCTCTCGAGCAAAACCCTGTTTCGGGTACTACCCGGGCCTTCGCTTATACCTGGGAGCAGGAAATTCAGATCGGGCGCGATGTAGATCAGGAAATTGTGGCTGAGTTCGGCATCTATGACAATCCCGAGCTTGAGGCTTACATTGTAGAACTTTCAGAGCTCATTCTTGCCCAAAGTCATCTTCGCAGGCCGGATGCGCCTGCGCAGTTCCGAAATACCGAGTTTACCTTCCGGCTGCTCGACAGCGATGTCGTTAACGCTTTTGCCCTGCCCGGCGGCTTTGTTTATTTCACCCGCGGCCTGCTTTCCCACATGAATAACGAGGCGCAGCTGGCAGTCGTAATTGGCCACGAAATCGGGCACGTTGCGGCCCGGCATGCCTCGCAGCGGATGCTGCAGCAGCAAATCGGGCAGATGGTTCTGGTTGGCGGCGCCATTGCGGGTCAGGAGCTTTTCGGCGTGTCCGCTGAAAATATCATGAATCTGGGCGGTACGGCGGCACAGTTGCTGTTTCTGAGCCACAGCCGCGATCACGAGCGCGAAAGCGACCGCCTTGGCGTCGAGTATGCAGCGAAGGCCGGTTTTGATGCTTCCGAAGGCTCTGCTTTTTTTCGTTCACTGCAGCGGCTGAGCGCACAGCACGGCGGCGGCATCCCCACTTTTATGTCATCCCACCCCGATCCGGGTCAGCGGGAGCAGAGCATGCACACGCTTTCGCAGCAGTGGCGCGATCAGGGTTTTGAGCAGACCCGCCGCAACGAGCGCCGTTTTATGGAAATGATCGACGGCATGTCGATTGGCGAAAATCCCCGCAACGGATTTGTAAGGGACGGCACATTTTATCACCCTGACCTCGCTTTTCAGTACCCGGTGCCATCCGGCTGGAATGTGCAGAACATGCCGAATCAGGTTGTGATGTTCGATGGCGATCAGCAAGGCATCAGCATTTTCACCATTGCGTCGGATGCCTCGAATGCGCGTCAGGCGGTGGATCAGTTTACGGGTCAGGACGGCATCACTGTGGAATCGTCAGGTACGCAGAATGTAGGGAGCATTCGCGGGTACCGTGCCATTGCTACGGCTGCCACGCAGGACGGCACCGAGCTTAAAATCATGATTCAGGGCCTCGAGCACAACGGAAACGTGTACCGCTTCCTGAATTACTCGCCCGCTGCGCGCTATGAGAGCTATGAATCGGCTTTCGCGCAAATCGTGAACGGTTTCCGCACCCTCACAGATCAGTCCATACTGAGCATTCAGCCGACCCGGCTTCAGATTGTTACGGCCGACCGTGTTGGGCCGTTTAGCAGTTTTCTGCCCGGGCAGCTGCCTCCGGGCTTTACCGCTGAAAGTTTTGCCATCATGAATCAGGTTGAGCTGGATGAAACCATCACCCGCGGTCAGCGCCTCAAACTGCCGCGGCCTTAAAGGCACAAAGCGGGCTCAGGCCCGGAAACACATCCACCGATAAAAACAAAAAAACAAGACAAAATTGGCTGTACAACAGAAAGAGGGGTTCCGGGCCGACGTTGCGCTCCTGACCGAGCGCCGCTACGATGCTTCGGAAGCTGCGCCTGACGACTGGTACCTGGCGAATATGCTGCGGGATGATGCCCTGCTTCAGGAAGCGCTGAAAAAACGCGGACTGAGCTCGGTCCGTATCGACTGGGCCCGGCCCGAAGTGGATTGGTCGTTGTTTCGCTGCGCGGTTTTTCGCACAACCTGGGATTATTACGAGCGGGCCGCCGAGTTTTCGGCCTGGCTCGACCGGGTGCAGCATCACACGCTGCTGCTGAATCCGCCGGAGATGATTCGCTGGAATATGGACAAACATTACCTTGCCGATCTCGAGGCTAAGGGCGTAAATATTGTGCCGTCGGTTTTTATGGAAACGGGCTCTGATCCCGCGGAGATGGCCGGGCTGATGCAGCAGCAGGGCTGGGCGGAAGCTGTCGTGAAGCCTTGCGTATCGGGCGGGGCCTGGCACACCTACCGCGTGAACGCCGGAAATGCGCCGGAAGTAGCCGATAAAATCCGCCCTGTGCTGGCAAAGCAGAGTTTCATTCTGCAGCCCTTCATGCAGTCGATTGTGGACACGGGCGAGGATACCCTGATGGTGCTGAACGGCACCTATACCCATGCCGTGCGGAAGTGCGCGGCCAAGGGTGATTTTCGTGTGCAGGACGACTGGGGCGGCACGGTTCAGGCCTATGAGCCGGAACCGGCGCAGATCGCGCTGGCCGAGCAGGCAATGGCTGCGGTGAGTCCGCAGCCGGTGTACGGCCGGGCCGACATGGTGCGCGATGCACACGGTAACTGGGCCATCATGGAGCTCGAACTGCTGGAACCTGAGCTTTGGATCCGCTATCATCCGCCATCAGCTGAGCCTTTTGCGGAAGCGATTGCTGTGGCGCTAAACCGCCCGGTTGGATAGCCGGTTATTCAGGACCGGACCGGAATGGCGGGTAAATTGCACGCGGATTGCGCGGTTTTTTTTTGGAAGTTGTTTTAGCACAATGCAAACCCACCGGGGGGATTTTGAAACCCCGGTGGGTTGAATCATTTTTTCATTTCCCTTCAGAAACGCAGGTTCAGCTCAAGGAAGAAGCGGCGGCCGGGTTCGGTGAGTTTGAAGCCTTCTTCATTTACCGCCGGGTTGATGTTCCGGTTCAGGTGCTCCGAGTAGGCTTCGTCAAAGAGGTTGCGCACGCCGGCGTTAAGGGTGAGGCTGCTCAGCACCCGGGTCCGCAGGCCGAGGTCGGCGAGCCAGAAGCCGTCGGTTTTTTGTTCGCCGAAACCGGTGTCGATACGATCCTGTGTGAGCACCCGCCGCAGACCAATCTCGGGGATGATCCGGCTGCTGAACAAGCCTGTTAGGGTAAGGCGGCTTTCAAAAGGCGGAATTTCCGCAACGGCGCTGCCGTCATTGGTGTATTCGGAGTACGTATAGGCGGCGCTCAGCCGGGCGCGCACAACGGATGGCAGCCTGTATTCAGCAACGGCTTCGAAACCGGCTGTGAATACATCCCCCCGGTTCTGAAACTCCATTACGCCCGGTGCCTCCGCCATGGGCTGCAGGTTTTCGTTGCGTACACCGCCGATGTAATTCTGCATGAGGGCTGCGAAACTGTTTAGCTGCACGTTCAGGGCGCCGTCGGTGCTGCGGCTGCGGAACACAAGATCGAGCTGATTGGTGGCTTCCGGTTTCAGGTTCGGGTTGCCGGCGTACTCAAAATCGCTGCGGCCGATGGCCAGGAAGTTGATGAAGCGCTCGGTGACATCCGGACTCCGCACCCCGCGACCGGCATACAGGCTGATGCCCGTGTTTGCGCTCAGCTCTCGGCTCACGCCGCCGCTCAGGCTCACATTAATATGTTCGCTTGCGGTATCGGTGCCCGCAAAACGGGGCGCAAGGTTCCGCGCTTCAGCGGTGTTGTAGTCGAGGCGGAAGCCTGCTGAAACCGTCCACGATTCATAGAAGTAATCACCGCCGGCAAAAAAGCCGGTATTTTGGATGATGGCATCCTGCCACAAATTGTAGGTCATGCTGTTTCCGGCATTAGGCCCGGCCTTAAGTTCAACAAACCGGGTGCCATCTATCTGCTGATTCGAGTAGGATGCGTTGAGGGTCCAGCGCAGTGTGTTCAGCATGCCGCCGGCTTCGGTTTGCAGCCCCCAGCTTTCAGTTTCCGCCAGGGCGACGGCATCCCGCATGGCGAAGTTGCCGCGCTTGTGGTTGTTCATTTCGTGATCAACAAAGCTATAGTAAGCATCGAAAGTGAGCCCGCTTAAGCCCGCTATGTCCGTAGGATTCCAGCTGTAACCGCCTTTGAGTTTGAAGGTGTCGTCCATGGCCATATCCATGGGCAGTGCCGGGAAATCGGCGTTTCGCACGTACGACTGAGAGAAGCCTGCATGCAGCTGATGCCCTTCAATAGGGCGGAAGTAAATTTCGGCCCCGAAGTCGCTGCTTTCGAAACCGGCCGGAACTTTGATGCCGTCGCCGCCGGTGTAGTCGTTGGTAGCCGACAGTCCGCCGCTGAGCATGAGGTCATATCGGGCGTTGCCCAGGTGCAGCCGCGCATCGGTGATGCGGTTGCCCGTGTTGCTTTCAAGGGCAAGGCGCACATCCCCCTGCACCCTGAATTGCGGGCTTGTCTCTGGTTTGTGCCGGATGAAATCGACCGTGCCGCCAAAAGCGGGACCAAAGCGAAGGGCGTGCGGACCGTGGTGGATTTCGACCCGTTCGATGTCGCTGAGACGGATGTGTGAGGTGGGCGGATCCATACGGTTGGGGCAGGCGGCCGCGCTTGAGGCAACGCCGTCAACACGAATGTTGAGGCGGCTGCCGCTGTGGCCCCTAACAACGGGATCGATGCCGAAGCCGCCGCGCCTCACGCCGGAAACATTTTCCGCTTCGCGCAGGAAGGCACCCGAATCGATGGGCGTGAAGGCCGCCTCGCTGATATCAAGGCCGTTTTTAGGACGCCCGACGGTGTGATGCGCCACAACCGAAACAGGGCTCATGTTGAGGCGCACCGGGTCGAGCAGCAGCTCGTCGGGCAGCTCGGAGAGCGCTGTGAAGTTCAGACTCAGGCTGCGGAAGCCAACATGCGAAACTTCGAGCGTGCCCGAAGTGAAGCCGGCCGGGAAGTGAAGCGAAAAGCTGCCGTCGGCCGCGCTCACGGCATGCACACCCGTGCTGCCTGTCACGCGAATGTGCGCATTCTGAAGCAGATGGCCGGTTTTGGCACAGCGCACGATGCCCCGATAGGTTTCATTTTCGGTTTGGGCGCTTAGTGCAGCTGCATCATCAGCGGCAGCAAAAGTGCCGGAGGGTGTGGCTATAAGGCTGAGCCCGAGGAGGGGCAAAGCCACAAGCAGCATTTTTAATAGCTTGAATTTATTGGTGTTAAAGTCTTCCATCGTAAAAAAAATATTTCAAATGAGAGGTCGCATGAATAGCCGGCAGGGAACACGGATCCTGAATCATAGCCGTACCAACGGCATGATTTAGGTTCCCAAACCGGAACTGATTGTGAGCGGGCCGCGCAGCTCCGGCACCTGATTACGACTTGTTTGCCGGAATCGGGCTGATGCCTGTTTCTGAATCCGGACGCACTTCACCCGTACAATTGCGGAATCACAGCCGGGAAGGCTGATGCGGGGTGATGCGATCCTTGCCGGAAACAGGGTTCAGCGGAGCCGGACGCGGCTGTCTTCAGGCGACGGGAGGATGGAAGACCTCATCGGGGAAGGCGGGATGGGTCTGCAGAAGGTGGAAGCTTTGGCAAAGCCTGCGGAATTCGGGCGCTACCGGCTCAGGAGAGCTGAGCAGGGTCACTTTATCGAGCGGCTTAATCAGGCCGTCGGTTTGGGCCGGGTCGCTATGACCGCAGCTGCACATTTGGGCACTGTGGCCTTTGGCAAGTTTGGTTTCAGACTGCGCATCCTGCGCTTCAGTACTGCCGGAGCAGCAGTCCGCTGCCTGAGCTGCATCAGCGGAAATCAGGGAGGGCGCAAGCAAGGGGATGCCGGCGGAGTTGAGCTGTGATGTGCCGGCATTGGTGCCCGGTTCAGCGTCCGGTTCGGAATCGGTGTGGGCACATCCGCAGGAAGTTCCGCAGGTACAGAGGATGTTGCTGCAGCCGTTACCGGCAAACTTTGCACCCACAAACAAACCCACACGGTTCACCTCTGCCACTGAAAACAACAGCGTAAATACAAGGGTGATGCGGAGAAGGTTTTGGAGAAGCTTCAAAACAAAGGGACTCTGACTGAGGAAAGTTTAGCTCTACAAATTTACTCAATCAAAATATTAATCTCATATAAAGATTAGATTAATCGGCTTGTTCAGCATTTTCCTGAATTCCGCCTGAACGGGCCGGATTTTTTCTGCCCGGGTACAGGCTGTTGTAGGCGTCGAGTACCAGCTGCGGGGGCTTCACCGGGCGGCCGTTTTGCATAAACACGGATGATATTTTGCCTATGGTCATGATTTGGCCGTCAGATACCCGCTCAATTTCCTGATAAAAAACGAAGCGGACGCCCTGCTGCTCGGCGGCAACCTTCACCCTGAAGCGGTCGCCTGAACGCAGCGGACGTTTGTAGTCTATCTCCACTTTATGCACGACCCAATCGAAGCCATCGTCGTGCAGCCCCACGAAGCTGAGGTTCAGTTTCCGCAGCAGCTGATGCCGGGCATGTTCAAAATAGTGCTGATAGTTGGCATTGTTCACAATCCCCTGTGCGTCAAGCTCATAGTCGCGCACGTCAAGCTCGATTTCAAAAGGGTAATGGATTTTCTCCATAGCCTGCAAAATTGGTTAACGGTGTTAATGTGCTGAAAGGTACGAATTTGAAATCACAGCACAAACAGCGCGCATCCCAAAAAAGCAGCGCCCGAACATCAGGGGATGCGCCGGCCCTCGATTACGGCTCCGGCCTGATACAGCTTAAGCCGGTCAACAATGCCGGTTTCTGCATTGTTGATGAACTCCATCTGAATATCGAGCTGCCTCAGGAAAAACAAGGTAGGCGTTTCGGGAAAGATTTCGACTTCGGGCTGACCAGTGCCTTGTGCGAAAAGGCGTCCGTTTTCTTTCCGTACACGAATGCTGAAGCCGGGGTAAAGCTCGTAGGTGCCGGTAAAGCGGGTTAGCTCGGCGTCAGAAAGGGAGATCGGGGTGCGCACAACAGGCATATCGAATGACCGGCCGAACACTATTGAAACCACATCCCGCATGATGGGCCCTACATTTGCGGCTTCATAATTAGAGAGGATCACAACCGTGAGGCTGTCAACCGGGAAAAACAGAAAGTTGGAAGCAAAGCCGTTGATGCCGCCGGCGTGCCCGATACTTGGCCGGTTGAGCACCGGGCCCGTACCGAAACCGTGTGCGTAGTTGCCGCTTTGTGGGTCGAGCAGTGCCCGGCGGGCAGCTTCACTGAGGAAACTTTCATCATACATGCGGCTGGTAAATGCGAGCAGGGCATCGCCGGTTGCGATGAGTCCGCCCGCCCCGAGCGGCAGCGACATGTGGATAAAACTGCTTTCAGCGAAGGAACTCAGGTCGGTGTAGCCTTTCACCAGCAGGGGATACTCCTCGTAGGGGCGCTCGTACTGCATGTCTTCAATTTCGAGTTCGTTTTGGATGAAAGCATCGATGGCATCCATAAACCCGAGGCCGGTTTCAGCTTCCATAATTGCGGAAAGCAGGATGAAGCCCGAGTTGGAATAGCTGAAGGTGCTGCCCGGCTCACTGCTGAGCGGTAAATCCGAAAAGCGGGCGATGATTTCATCGACGGATGCGGGCAGGTGCAGGGTTTCGGGGAAGTCAGGCAGGGAGGTGTAGTTCGGGATGCCGGAGGTGTGTGCAAGCAGATGCGAAAGGGTGATGCCTGCCCAGTCGGGCTTGCCGGGGAACCAATTCGAAACGGGATCATCCAGGCTGAGGCTGCCCTCCTGAAAACGGCGACCGTACCAGGCTGCAACTACCGGCTTGGTGAGCGAACCGATGCGGAACAGGTTGTACCGCTCAACGGGTCGAAGCCTGCTGAAATCAGCAAAACCCGTGTGCCATACTTCGGTCTGATCATGATGGCGGATGAACACACTGCCCGAAAAACCTGCATTTTCCTGATGGGCCTGCAGGTAGGTTTCAACAGTTTGCTGAACGGTATCGCTCAGGTTTTGTGCTTGTGCTGCGGGCAGCATCAAAACACAAAGAGCGGAAACGAGAAAAAAAACAGGCCTTTGCAGTACGATTAGCAGCTGATTCATATGTAAAAGGCAGTTGGAATTGAAAAAAATACAGCTGACCAGGCACAGTGTAAATCCGGCTGACAGCATTAAAGGCGGGCTGCTGACCGATCCGGTCTTTCCTCAAAAAATATGCTATCCCTGAAACAACTGTTTTCAAATAAGATGAAAGAAGCCTTTTTTTTAGCCGGATGCAAAACCAAAGCTTGTTATTAGGATATCATGCCAATCTAATACTTAAACAGTTCAGAATCAAACAGCTAAGAAAAATAAACACATTGATTATTCGGGGTGAAAGTGCTAAAATCAACATAGAAACTTCACTGAAATGAATCACAATTCCTAAACGGAGACACACCTATGGGGAATGAAAAATTACTTGAAGCAGTAGAGAGCGGCGATTTTGATTCTGTAAAGGCTCAGCTTGAAGCTGGTGCCGACGCCAACACTCAGGATGAACATCAGCGCAATGCCGCTTATAAAGCTTCCAAACACGGACACCTCGCAATTCTGAAGTTACTCAAAGAAAACGGAGCTGATCTCGATCAGCTTGATAACCGACACACCAACGGCCTCTATTGGGCGGCCATGAACGGACATAAAGATATTGTGTTATTCCTGCTCGAAAACGGCGCTTCCTCAGATATTACCGACGATCGCGGCTGGTCAATTATGGACCATGTAGATAGTGCCGGAAATAAAGAAATGCACGAGTTGCTTGTGAGCCATCAGGCATAATTAAATTATTTGATTCTCATTTTTTCACGTCTGAAAATAATATTTCGGTCAAAACCGATAACTGCCGGCACCTTCTGCAAAGAATAATAATCATGCAGCGGCCCATTTCACATAAGGTGCAGCTATAGTAAACCCAACCAATAATCAAAACAGTATGCCCGGACAGCTTTTCTGTCCGGGCTTTTTTTTATCTTACGCCCCTTTATAATTCGGCAAATTACCGGGCCCTGTTTTGTCCCTTTTTGTTCGTTTTACTTTCCTCCAAATAGTACCGTAATTTTTATGTCCGCTTCCAAAAAGGTAACCCTCGGGCTCATACAGACTTCCTCCGTGCATGCGCATGCGCCCAATGTTGAGAAAACCTTCACCCACATCAGAGAAGCAGCTGCCCGCGGGGCACAGGTGATCTGCACGCAGGAGCTGTACACCTCCGATTATTTCTGCCAAACGCACGATGAGGCGCACTTCGATCTTGCCGTTGAAATTCCCGGTGAGCTTACTGCTCAGACCGGTGAGCTTGCCAAAGAGCTGGGCGTTGTGATCATTTCGTCGCTGTTTGAGAAGCGCGCACCGGGCGTATATCACAACACCGCGACGGTACACGACGCCGATGGGAGCATGTTAGGAATCTACCGCAAGATGCACATCCCGGAAGATCCCGGCTTTCATGAAAAATTTTATTTCACACCCGGCGACACCGGTTTCAAAGTTTTTGACACCCGCTTCGGACGCCTCGGCGTGCTGATCTGCTGGGATCAGTGGTTCCCGGAAGCGGCGCGGCTCACGGCCATGCAGGGTGCCGAAATTCTGTTTTACCCCACGGCCATCGGCGTGCTGCCCGACGAGCCTGAAGCCCTCAAACGCGAATTTATGGATGCCTGGGAAATCATGCACCGCAGCCATGCCGTTGCCAACGGCTGTTATGTAGCGGCCGTGAACCGGGTCGGGCAGGAAGGCGAAATCCGGTTCTGGGGCGACAGTTTTGTGTCAGGCCCGTTCGGGCAGATGCTCGCGCAGGCCGGCGATCAGCACGAAATTCTGCTTGTGGAGTGCGACCTCAGCCTGATCGAAAAACAGCGCCGTACCTGGCCCTTCCTCCGCGACCGCCGCATCGACGCCTACGACGGCCTGCTGAAACGCCTCGGTCGTTGATTCAAATAACATCATTCCTCAAAAAAAGTATCGCTTATGTCATCCCAAACGCCTGCTTCCCTCGGCTTCCGCATGCCTGCCGAGTGGGATAAGCACAGCGGAACCATGCTCAGCTGGCCCTGCAACCCGGAAACCTGGCCCGGCGAGCGCCTCGATCGCGTGGAAAAAGTCTTCACCCGGATTGTGCAGGAAGTCACCAAAAGAGAGCATCTGCATCTCATCATTAATGATGACGCTACCCTTGAGCGTGCCGCGGCCTGCCTCGGCGCGCTGATTCAGGATTCGGCGCGCATCACCCTGCACAAGCGCACGAGCAACGATTTGTGGGCGCGTGACTTCGGCCCGATTTTCGTGCGGAATCAGATCAGCGGAATGTACGCCATCACCGATTGGGAGTACAATGCCTGGGGCGGCAAGTATCCTCCCTTCGACTCTGATAACGGTGTGCCCGGCTGGTTCAGCGCCAAATACGGCATTCAGCGGTTTAAGCCGGGAATCGTGCTTGAGGGCGGCTCCATCGAAACCAACGGCGACGGCGTGATGCTTACGACCGAATCGGTGCTGCTCAACCCGAACCGGAATCCGGACCTCAGCAAGGCGCAGATTGAGCAGTATCTGAAAGACTGGCTGGGACAGGAAAATGTGATCTGGCTCAAAAACGGCCTTGCCGGCGATGATACCGACGGGCACATCGACGACCTCAGCCGTTTTCTCGATTCCCGCACCATCATGACCATGGTGACGGATGACAAGGATGATGTGAACTACGAAACCCTTCAGGAAAACTACGAGCTGCTCAAATCCGCAACCGATCAGCGCGGGGAGCCTTTTGAAATCGTGACCGTGCCCATGCCGCAAACGAGAGTGGAGGAAACAACGGTTGACGGCTCAGAGCATGTGCCGGCGAGCTATGCTAACTTTTATTTTGTAAACGGGGCCGTTCTGCTGCCGGTCTATGATCCGCGTTACGACGAGCAGGTCATAACTCTGTTCAAAAAACACCTTCCGGATCATGAAATTGTGGCTATACCCTGCGCCGACCTCGTTTGGGGGCAGGGCAGCATTCACTGCATTAGTCAGCAGCTGTACGGGCTGTAATTTCGGAGGCCGGCGGGTGAGCTTTGCGCGACCCGCCGGCCGGCTTTTCTGAGCTTCTGCCGGGATTAATTCCCGGACGATAGCTTCGATAAATAGGGCAGTTTTTTGTAAATTGCAGGCTTGATACAAAACCGGGTGCAGCACCCGTTTCGGAAGCTGCCTCCGTATGATACCCGCCGGGCGGCGGGACCGAACTTTTTTGTTAAGCTCAATTTATGACTGCAACCCTCACGCAGGATACCGTTTTTGAAACCGTAATCGGACTTGAAGTTCACGCACAGCTGCTCACCGAAAGCAAGGCTTTTGCTCCGGTGAAGGCCGGCTTCGGCAGCGCACCCAACACCAACATAACGCCCCTCTGCCTCGGGCACCCCGGCACGCTTCCGGTGCTGAATGAAAACCTGGTGCGCTTTATCGTGAAAATGGGCCTGGCAACAAACTGTACCATCGCCCCGAAATCCATCTTCGCCCGTAAAAATTATTTTTACCCCGATTTGCCCAAGGGCTATCAGATTTCACAGTACGAAAATCCCATCTGTCAGAACGGATGGATAGAAATCGAAGATGAAGCCGGAAATACCCGCAAAATCGGCATCACCCGCATTCACATGGAAGAAGATGCCGGCAAATCGATTCACGATCAGGATCCGCACAACACGCTGGTTGACCTCAACCGGGCGGGTACCCCGCTGATGGAAATCGTTTCGGAGCCTGAGCTCCGCTCACCGGCCGAAGCCTGGGCCTACCTCACCCAAATCCGGCAGATTGTGCGCTATCTCGGCATTTGCGACGGCAATATGGAGGAAGGAAGCCTGCGCTGCGATGCGAACGTCTCCATCCGGCCCAAAGGTCAGCAGGCGTTCGGCACCCGGACCGAGATCAAAAACCTGAACTCATTCCGGAATGTGGAGCGGGCCATTGCGTACGAAGTTGAGCGGCAAAAGCAGCTGCTGCTCAGCGGGGGCGAGGTCGTGCAGCAGACCCTGCTCTGGGATCCGAACCGCATGGAAACGCGTCAGCTGCGCTCCAAAGAGGAGGCGCACGATTACCGCTACTTCCCCGATCCCGACCTGCCGCCGGTTGTTGTAACCGATGCCATGCGGGAGGAAATCCGTGCCGAACTGCCTGAACTGCCGCGGCAGCGCTCGCAACGGTTTACGGAACAGCTCGGTCTGCCGGCCTACGATGCGCGCCTGCTCACCGAAGAGCGCGAATTTGCCGATTTCTTCGAGGCCCTGTGCGATGCCGGCGCCAACCCGAAACTCAGCGCCAACCTCATGCTTTCCGAGGTGAAGCGTGTGCTAAACGAGCAAAACCTTTCCATCACCGCATTTCCGGCGGATGCCGCAAAGCTGGCCGGACTCATTCAGCTGCGCTCGGATAACAAAATAAGCTCTTCAGCCATGCAGACCATTTTTAACGAGATGCTGAAGGGCGATGAGGATGCAGAAGCCATTGCCAAAAACCTCAACCTGATTCAGGTATCGGACAGCAGTTTCCTCGAGCCGGTTGTTGATGAGGTGATCAGCAGCCATCCCGAAGAAGCAGAGCGCTTTCGGGCAGGCAACAAAAAGCTGATGGGTTTTTTTGTGGGAGCGGTAATGAAGCAGACCAAAGGCAAGGCCAACCCGCAGCTTGTAACCCAAATGGTGAAAGAAAAACTTGAAGGCTAAGCACAGTATTGAATTTCAAAGGAACATCATCCAACCACTAACTATCTGAAATGATTACCGATCAATCGTTTACAAAACCCGGCCGCAACAGCGCAGCACTGCTGCTGGCGGCCATCCTGCTTTTTATGCCGGTTCTGCTTTTTGCGCAGGGCAGTGCGGGGAGCATGCGCGCCAACATATCAGGCACCATTACCGTTGACCGCAACCTCGACCAGACCGGTGATTTTTCCGGCATCGGTGTTGCCATCGTAAATTTTGATGCGGCAGCCGGCGGGCTCGACACCCTGTTTTATGCCCGCACCGACCGCAGCGGAAACTTTTCCGGCACGGCCCGGTTCAGTGAACGCGACGAGTACGTGATTTCAATTACCCGCAACGAGCGGCTCATTTCGACATCTACCGTAGTGCTTGCCAACGGCGATCATATTACGATTACAGCAGAAATACCGGGTTTCAACGAGAGTTTCAGGGCGCAGTCCCGCGAGAATAATGCCGTGCACGATTACCGCCGGGTTGAACGGAATTTCAACCGGGTTGTGGAATTTATCAGCTCGGGCATGTCGGAGGTTACGCAGGATACCATACCGGTGCTGCTCCGTACCTGGAGCGATTTGTTCTGGTCGGTTAACGAGTTGCACCCCGGCTCTCTCGCCGCCGAGACTTCAACCCTGCGGTCTATCGAAATCATGCAGGGTTGGGATGATGCCCTCGTGCTTCGCCGCGCAAGACAGGGCATAGGCAGCCTTAATCTGTTCAAGTCAGACCGCGCGATTCTGGCCTCAGACGCCCTCCTCCGCCTTGAAGGCATGGATGCTGCAATTGCGTTTGTGGATTCTGTTCAAACGCTGAACATGCGCGAAGAAGACCGCATTTTGCTGCAGATGCGTAAAATTGAAATTCTGGCGCAGTTTAACCAAAACGAGCAGGCGCTGCGCATGCTGCGCGATTTCCGCATTCAGTTCAGCGACGACCCCACCCTGGCGCAGTGGGCTGATTTCTACATGTACGATATCGAAAACCTGGCTCCGGGCATGAAACTGCCCGACTTTGAGCTCCTGCTGCAGGATGAGCGCACCGTAACCAACGATTCCTACACCGGGCGCTATCTGCTGCTTGAAATTGCCAACCTGGCATCTCAGCGCTATCAGGGAGAACATGCGCTGATGCGCTTTCTGTACGAGGATGTGCGCAGCCGCGTGCAGTTCCTCACCCTCCCGACCAACGACAGCCCGATCACCATCAGGGCCTTTTATGATGAGCGTCCGACCGGCTGGCCGGTTGCCAAAGCCCGGCAGGTACACAACGCTGACCTGATTCGCCGGCTTAACGTAATTGTGCAGCCCACCCGCATTCTCGTAGCCCCGGATGGTACCATCGTCAGGAAATATTCGGGCACGGAATTCTCCATCATCGAAAACGACATCCGTCAATTATTAAACCAAACCCCTTAAAAGGATCCTTCATGAGACCATTTTTGATTGCAGGTAACTGGAAAATGCATATGAATGCGGCCGAGACCCGCGCCTATTTCGAAACCTTTAAAGGCCTTGTAAGCGCGGCGCCCAATGGCGTGAGCATGCTGCTTTGTCCGACCTTCACTTCGCTCACAGCTGCGGCTGAGGCTTCAGCAGCCATCACCGGCATGCATATTGGTGCGCAAAATCTGCACTTTGAAGACAAAGGCGCCTTCACAGGCGAAATCACCGCTGAAATGATCAAAGAAACCGGTGCCGATCACGTGATTATCGGTCACTCTGAGCGCCGTCAGTACTACAATGAGACCGACGAAACCGTAAACAAGAAGACCCAAAAAGCCCTGAGCGCCGGTCTTACCCCGGTTGTTTGTGTGGGTGAATTTCTGGAAGAGCGCAAGAAGGGCATTCACTTCGAAGTCGTTAAAAAGCAAATGGTTGCCGGCTACGAAGGCATTTCTGCCGGGGATGCCAAAAAAACCGTTCTGGCTTACGAGCCGGTTTGGGCCATTGGAACCGGCGAAACGGCATCGCCTGAGCAGGCACAGGAAATGCACGCTTTTATCCGTGCCGAATTTACAGCCCTTTACGGCGCTGATGTGGCTGCCAAAATTCCGCTGCTTTACGGCGGAAGCATGAACGCAGCCAATGCCGACGAACTGCTGTCGCAGGAAGATGTGGACGGCGGACTGATTGGCGGCGCGAGCCTTAAACCGGACAGCTTTCAGCAGATTGTGGGCTTCGCCGGTGAAATCTTCGCCAAAAATGGCTGATTCCGGATCCGGAAAAATTAACGTTTTGCTGATTGGAAGCGGAGGGCGCGAACATGCGCTGGCATGGGCCCTCTGCAAATCGGCGCGGACCGGCAGCCTGTTTATAGCGCCGGGAAATCCCGGTACGGCCCGCTGCGGCACCAATGTCGCGCTTGATGCATCGAATCACCCGGCTGTGCTTGCATTTATTGAGGAGCACGAAATCGGGCTCACCGTTGTGGGGCCCGAGCAGCCGCTGGTAGAAGGCATCACCGATTTCCTCACGGCGAACGGGAAGCTTGTTTTCGGACCGACACAGGCCGCTGCTCAGCTCGAAGGCAGCAAGAGCTTCGCCAAGGGCATCATGAAAAAATACGGTGTGCCTACCGGCGATTACCTTGTTTTTGAAGGGCACGAGGCCGGTGCCGCCCGTGAGCACATCACCCGAAACAACAGCTGGCCGATGGTGCTGAAAGCCGACGGACTCGCGGCCGGCAAGGGCGTCTTCATCCCGCAAAACCTGGATGAAGCCCTGTGGTCGCTCGATGCCCTGCTCGCTGACGGCCTCTACGGCAAGCCGGGAAGCCGGCTGGTGATCGAAGAATTTCTGAGCGGTGAAGAAGTTTCGGTCTTTGCCGTTTGTGACGGCAAAAATACGCGCATCCTCATGCATGCGCAGGATCACAAGCGCATAGGCGACGGCGATACCGGCCTGAACACCGGCGGCATGGGTGCGTACGGCCCGACCCCGCTGCTCGACGAAGCCGGTCTCGAAGGCGTGCGCCTCACCGTTGTGGAGCCCATGCTGCGCGGCATGGCCGCTGAAGGTTCGCCTTACACCGGCGTGCTCTACTGCGGACTTATGATGACGCCCGACGGCCCCAAAGTGATTGAGTTCAACTGCCGCTTCGGCGACCCGGAGTGTCAGGTCATTATGCCGGCGCTGCAGTCGGATTTCACCGAGCTGCTTTTGGCCGCCTGCGAAGGCCGGCTCGACTCCTACGAACCCGTAGTTGACACCCAAAGCTGGTACACCTGTCTGGTGCTGGCCTCAGGCGGTTACCCCGGCAGCTACGAAAAGGGCAAGGTGATCAGTGGCATCCCGGCGGAATCGGAGCAGGTACAGGTGTTTCATGCCGGTACCAAAACCGATGAATCCGGGCGGCTCGTTACCAACGGCGGCCGCGTGCTGAATGTCGTGGCCAAAGGCGAAACCCTGGCCGATTCCATAAGGCTTGCCTACGAGGCGGCGGCTCAGATTTCTTTTGAAGGTCTCTACAAACGAACCGATATCGGTGCCAAAGGTCTGGCCCGCTTTTAGGGTGTAACCGCATGATTTTTTTTCGGATGATGGCACCCGGCCGGCTTCCGGTATTGCTGCTTGCTTTGCTGGCCTGGGGCTGCGGCACAACATCGGGTTCGGGCGTAAACGAAACCGGCGAAGGGGCCGAAACGGCCCAAACCGTAGAGGAGGAATTGCCCTGGCCTGTTTTGGTGAGCGGCCTGCGAGATGCGGCGGCCCTTGATGTTGTACCAACCGACGGCCGGATTTTAATCCTTGAGCGTGGCAGGCACCGGTTGCTGGTTATCGGGGATGACGGCACAAGGCTTGACTCCCTCGGAGTTCGCGGCCGCGGTAACTACCGCTTTGATACGCCTGAATCGCTTGATGCCACTAACGGGCTGCAGCTGTTTGTTTCTGACCTCAATAACGGTCGGGTGCAGCAGTTCGACCGGCGGCTGAGCTATCTGAGCAGCATCAAGCCATCGGGTGCAGCCGATTCGGACGGATTTTTTAGGCCGGGTCCGCTGGTAGTAAACACGTTTGGTGAACTTTTTGTAACTGACGCCGACTCCGGAGAGTTGCTGCGTTTCGACCGGAACGGGCGGCTGCTGCAGCGTACCGATCTGCGCGACAGCGAGCTGATGCTCCCGGTAAGGGGCATGCTGGTAAGAGAAGATGTTCTTTTCATTTTAGAGAGTGGCCGCGGGTTGGTGCACGAGCTCGGCTCGCAGGGCAGCTGGCGCAGGTTTATTGCCGGCACTGAAGGCAGCATGGCTGTTGCTGCTGAGCGCGATCTGTTCTGGGTGATAAGTGCCGGAGAGCTGGCAGCCTTCAGCTGGGAAGGGCGGGAAATGCAGCGGTTCAGGCACGGAATTTCTGAACCGGCTACAGGGCTGGCCGCCGGAGTGGAGGCGCTCTATGTTTTAACCGCAACGGCCGTGTACCGCATACCGCGAAGTGCCATTACCGAAGGCTGAAAGGCCACCGGAAATGATATCCCGCATAAATTGATTATATTCTAAAGAGCTTTACTTTACACCGATACGACTTTTCATTATGCTTGGACCCATCATCGGAAAACGAAAATCGCATAAACGCTTTGAGTATAAACCCCGCTATTACAACGAATCGAAAGAGCGGGCAAAACACGCGGGCCACAATATCCGGTTCGAAAGCAAATCAAGCCGCGGGCAGGTGCGCTCTATTTTGCTTTACGCGGCGCTGCTTTTTGGCCTGTTTTTTGTTTTTCTGCAGCTTGGGGCTTAGGGCGTACTGCCAGGCCAGGCTGCTTCACCGGTTTTTCTTCAATCAGCACCTTTACGGATAAATCCTTCAACCCATCCCTTTGACTACTCCTTCAGACAGCGTTATTCATCTGTTACCATCAGAGCTTGCGAACAAAATAGCCGCCGGAGAGGTGGTAGAGCGACCTGCATCGGTGGTGAAAGAGCTGCTCGATAACGCCATTGACTCCGGTGCCGACAGCATCAAAGTGCTGATTCAGCAGTCCGGGCGCAGCATGATTCAGGTTACCGACAATGGTTGCGGTATGTCAAAAGAAGACCTTGTGATGTGTTTCAGGCGGCATGCAACATCCAAAATAAGCAGCGCGGAAGATTTGTATAATATTCACACGCTGGGTTTCCGAGGTGAGGCTATGGCCTCGGTTGCCTCGGTTGCACAGGTTAACATCAAAACCCGGCGCATACAGGATGAAAGCGGCTGGGAGCATGAGGTTCGCGGCGGGCAGGAGAAAGAGCCGGTACCGGCTGCCACGCAGGCGGGTACAAGCGTAACGGTACGCAATCTTTTTTTTAACGTACCGGCGCGGCGGGCTTTCCTGAAAACCGACGCAACCGAGCTGCGGCACATCATCATCGCTGTACAGCAGGCTGCACTGGCCCATCCGGAAATCGCATTTGAGTTCTCTGACGAAAAAGAAATTATTTACCGGCTGCCATCAGGGTCACTTGCAGACCGTATAGCCGGCATCTACGGTAAATCATACCGGGCCAGCCTGCTGCCTGTGGAAGAATCAACCAGCCTGTTCACCCTTCGCGGGTATCTGATTGATCCCAAAATGGCCAAGAAAAACAGGGGCGAGCAGTTTTTGTTTGTAAACGGAAGGCCGTTCATGCACAGGCATCTCAACTACATTATTCAGAATGTTTATTCATCCTGGATCGGAAAAGAAATGTACCCCTTTTATGCGCTCTACTATGAGCTGGAGCCGGGTAAAATTGATGTAAATGTGCATCCCTCGAAGCTCGAAATCAAGTTTGAAGATGAGCGAAGCGTGGCCGCCTTCACAAGGTCAATCATTACGCGTTCATTGAATGAGCGGTTTAATGTGCCTGATGCATCTTTTGATGAAACCGGGGAGCGCCCTCCCCGGCAGCCGTTTACCTTTCCGGAGGGTTTCGGGGGAGGCAGCGGCAGCAGTTTGCCCGGCAACCGGGGCGGCAGCTGGCCTGACCGTTTCGGTACCGACAGTGACCGCAGAACTTTTGGAAATAAAGGCTTCAACGGCAACGAGATGATGGAAAAACTTTATCCTTCGGGAATTTCTGAACAGCTGGGGGGCACAGCCGGTTTCGGGCAGGCTGAAGGAGAGCAGGCAGCCTCACGCAGTGCGCAACCGGCTGAAAAAGTGTACGACAAACACCGCGGCTACTGGCAGCTGCACGATCAGTACATTATTTCACAGACCCGCTCGGGTATGTTCATTATCGATCAGTATGCGGCACACACCCGCATCATTTTTGAGCGGGCCACCAACAGTGCCGAAGCCGGCCTTCCGGGCACACAGCAGCTGCTGTTTCCGCAAATAATTGATTTTTCTGCTTCCGATTTTGCTTTATTGAAGGATGTGCTGCCAACCCTTAGAAAAATCGGATTCAATATTCAGCTGATGAGCGGTAATTCTGCGCAGGTGCTTGGCGTACCTGCTGAACTTACCAAAATAGATGAGAAGCCCATCATCGAAAGTATTTTGCAAGATTTTCAGAATATGGGTAACACGAGCGGCCTTGACCCGAAGGAAAAGCTGTTGTTTGCCTATGCTACCAAAGCGGCTATACCAAGAGGACGAAAACTTAATTTTCCGGAGATGGAAGCCCTCATAGACCAGCTTTTTGCGTGCAGCAATCCTTTCTTTGACCCGGTTAACAGACCAACGACAGTCTTTATCCCTCTGGACGACATACACAAGCGGTTCCGGTAACAGAGTTTTTGCTGGCTGAATGTATCACCGCCGAAAATAGTTTTCTTAGCAACATCTGAAAACGAAATCTCTGCACGGTATGGCTTCTTTCGCAATTATTGAATTCGGACTGCTCATAATCGCTTTGGTATTGACCTGGCTGCACGTTAACTGGCTCAAAAACCGAAAAGGACGGGTAAGTACTGAAGAACAGCTTAACAGCATGTTCAATCATGAATGGAACGGAAAGGATGAAGATGAAATCTATGCCTGGTACCGGGTTCGCTTTAAAGTGATGCAGCTGGAAAACGACGGCAGCCGCCGCAATCAAAAACTTGAGCGGATTGAAGCGTACATCCGCAGGCTGAGCAGCCGGCCCATGCGCTCCGCAGCTTACGTTACCCAAAAAGGAGAACTGGAAAATGCCGGCGATAACAACGACCCCGGCTTAGGGGTATTCACCAGCTGAATGCAGTTTTTCCTTACCGGCATTGGCATTAAGGATGCGCTGCCACAGCAGCCGGAAAGATTCTGACTCCCGCCCGCGCTCAACCCTAAGGCGGATACGCTCAACCACAAAATCTGTGTCTGTTTCGCTCCGGCTCAGGGTATAGGAGAAAGCATAAGGCGATGAAACCTCATCTGAAAACTCAGCTACACGGCCAAAACGGAGATCGTTAAACAGAAATCCGGTTTCGGTTTCTTCTATTTTGTAGAAACCTTCACTCACCCAGCGCAGCCGCTGTACCGGGCTTTTTCCGTGATAGGGAGCTAAGAGGTGATGGTTTCCCTCAACCTCTTCCAGTGCAATTACCTGCTGACCGTCTATCACTGAAAAGTAACCCACAACGTAGCGGTCTTCACCCCGCAGCTGAGCGATTCCGCGCCATAAAAGATTGTTGAACAGCGTAGGTTTGATGTCAGTTTTTGCTGCCTCATAACCCTGCTGCTTAAAAGCAGCGTGAAAAGCCCGTTCCACCTGTGTTTTATTCACTACTGTGAAAGCAAGGTAAGCTGTTGCCAGGAAAATGGCGGCCGTACTTATATAAAGGCGCCGCCGGTGATCTGTGCGGGCGATGAGCAGCCATGAAACGCCAATCAGCAGTGGCAGCGTAAAAAGAGGATCGATTACGGAAATGGTGCTCAGGGCAATGGCATCCGGGATGAAAGGCAGAAAAAGCTGTGTGCCATACGAAGTAAAACTGTCGAGCAGGGTATGGGTGAGCTGAGCAAGAAACACGAGCAGGGTCCATTGCTGCCAGTTTGCCGTATGTTTATGGTTTCTGTGAATACGGTTTATGAGCCATCCGTAAAGAGGCGAAGTTGCGATGATGAACAGCAGGCTGTGGGTAATACCCCGGTGAAAAATTAATTTATCAAGGTCAGACATAAAGGCCCCGGCCAGCACGTCGATATCCGGTGCAGTGGCTGCTACGGCTCCCCAAAGCATGGCTTTTTTGCCTGCATACCGGCCCAGTACGGCTTCCCCTATGGCAGCGCCGAGGAGGATGTGGGTGAGTGAATCCATAATAAAATGAGGGTGTGATGATGAACAGCTTAAAAGCTTACATGATTGACTGGAAGGTCTTGTAATTCAGGAACCTTAAATCAAAATTGATTATTTTTCGCAGGAATAATTCAAACGGTGATGGTTTTCGGGACGCATCACCTATCAAAATAAACTAAAATACCGACTATGCCATCATTCGACGCTGTTAACGAAATTGACCTACAGGAAGTAGATAACGCCATCAATAACACCATGAAAGAAATCCGGACCCGTTACGATTTTCGGGATTCGAATGCGGAAGTTGAGTTTAACCGCAAAACCAAACTGATTTCTGTGCAGGTTGAAGACAATATGAAGCTTCGCGCTGTGCGTGATATGCTGGTAGCAAACTTCATCAAGCGCAAGCTGAGCCCGAAAAGCATGGAATTTAAGGAAGAAGAAGGCACCTCACACGGAGGCCTGCGGCAAACAGTTGTACTTAAGGAAGGCATTGATAAAGAGAACGCCAAAAAAATTGTGAAGCTGGTGAAAGACAGCAAGATTAAAGTGCAGGCGGCTGTACACGACGACAAGGTGCGGGTAACCGGAAAGAAAATTGACGATTTGCAGGAAGTGATGGCCTTAATTAAAGGCTCAGAGCTTGAGCTTCCAATACAGTTTAATAATATGAAAAGTTAGTTACGGCCTTCTTAAAACGGAATCCCTACCGAGTACATAATCATCAGTGGATTCCGCTGGCTGCCCATAATGGCCGCCTGCATCGGGGCAATGCGTGTGTTAACCCCAAAACCCAGGCCCCAGCCAACCCGAAGGGGTGTTTTCCTGAAATTGGTTTCATCAAGCCGTTCGGTGCTGCCAACACTTGTGCGTACCGATACGAAATACTCGGGCAAAAACTCATATCGCAGCCCGGTCTGAAAAATCCGGATATTGTTCGAGCTGATTTCATCAACCCTGAAGCCCGGATACTCAGGATAGCCGCCAAAGCGAAAACGCCAGTGCAGAGGGAGTTCAGCGCGGGTTGAGGTTCCGATACGTGCAGATGTAAGCAGTACAAGTTCCTCCCGGATCTCAAAATATCCCTGCCAGGAAGCAAATGCCTGAAAGAAATTGACGGCGGTATCGAGTATATCAACTGACTGAGATGCTTCAATGTTAAGCTGATGCCCCTTTTTGGTGAAGGTTACCCGGTCGGTATTGTCAAAATCGAAACGTGTAATGATCTGGCTGATGCTCGTTGAGCCAAACGGGAAAACTACTTCTCCTACCCGCGTATTGATATTAAAAAACTCCTGCCTGAGGCCAACTGAAACCATGGACTGATTATCCATGTGGGGTACAAACATGCCTTCAAGAAAAAAGGAATTCGTATTAAAAGTTGAAACCCGGTTTCCGGCGCTGTTGAATTCATCGATTTGGTACAGGCTGTAGTTTGCTCTTAAGGCCAGCGCGTTGTTATACTCGCTGCGCAGGTAGTTAAAGAAACGGATATCAACCGATGGCTCTTCACCCAGTTTGAAGTTTGCCCGGGTTACCGAACTGGCGTAGAACATATTCCGGAACGTAGTATTGAGCAGCAGCGAAGCCCGGCGGTAGTTGTCATAATAGAAACCAAATCGGAACATATCCTGAACACGCTCAACGGCAACCAATTCAAGAATAAAGGCATCTTCGGCATTATCATAATCGTGATCGGGTACCAGCCGGAAACTGATGCTGTTAAAAAACTGGGTTCCGTACACGTTTTCGATACCAAGCTGAATATCCTGCTTGCTCAGCATATTACCGGGCTGCAGCATGAAGCGGCTCAGTGTGTTCAGTTCTGAAGCTGATTGAACACCTATAAGCCGGATGTCAGAAATGTAGTAGCGCATTGGTTCTTCAATCATGCGCGGCACCCTTGTCGGGCCTCCTCTTATTTCATTAATTGAATGTGCGAGTGCACTCAGCTCATCATAGCGCGAGCGGGCCAGCTCTTCACCCAAACGAATGAGGTCAGCAGCTGATTCAAAATCGAGTACGCCAAAATCGGTGATACGGCTGTCCTGGAAGTTATAATCAGCCAGTGATTGTGATTGCTCAATACTTTTATAGATCTGAAAAGAAACAGTCTGATCGAGAATATCGATGATGTTAAACAGCTGGTCGGCTGACCTTAGCGGATCGCTGACATTTACAGCGAGTACGATATCTGCTCCAAGTTCGAGGGCTTCTTCGACCGGCAGGTTTCTGACTACGCCGCCATCAACCAAAACACGCCCGTTTATTTGTTTGGGCATAAATGCGGTGGGGATGGAGATACTCGCCCGGATGGCTTCCGAGGGAAATCCTTCTGTAATCACTATGGCTTCACCGGTTTCCAGATCAGTTGCAACACAGGCAAACGGAATGGGGAAATCCAGGAAGTTCTGTTCGCCTGGGTAGCGCCAGCTAAGCTGATTCAGCAGAAGCTCGATGCGGTGCCCGGCTACTACGCCGGCAGGCAGGGTGATAGCACGGCCTACGATGGGGAGGGTGAGCAGGTACAGGCCGTCCCAGGCTTTTTCTTCCATGGGGATGTGCCTTCTGCGAATGGTATCGCTAAAGAGGTCGTCCCAGTTAAGGCTCATGGTGAGCTCTTCGAGTTGTTCGGTTGTATAACCCATCGCGTAAAGCCCGCCCACAAGTGCACCCATGCTCGTGCCGGTGATGTAATCGATGGGCAGGCCGATTTCTTCCAGAACTTTAATGAAGCCGAGATGTGCGAAACCTTTTGCGCCGCCGCCGCTTAGAGCGAGCCCTATGCGTGTTTCGGCAGTGATTTCGGTATCGGGCAGCCGGTCGCCGTTTTTCTGATCGGTTGCAGCGGAGTATCCGGCAGCCATAACAGAAGAAAAGAGCAACAGCGTGGTCAGCGATCCTGCAAGGAGGCCAAACAGCTTAAGTTGTCGCATAAAGGTATAAATTCAGCGTAATGCGGTTTGTAATGACCGGCCACTATCAGCTAAGCTTAGCTAAGTTCTTTTTGAAGAATAATTGTAAGTGTACGATCGAAATGAGGGGTAACAACCGGGATAAACTGTTCTTTGGTCATAATCTGATAAAGCATAGCATAATTTCGATACATCTCAAGGCGCACATCATCAGGCAGTACAGGCATTTCCTGACCAGGCTGCCCCGTGAACCCCCGCTCACGCAGCCAATCGCGTATAAATTCTTTTGAAAGCTGATAGGGTGTTCTGCCTTCAGCGCGAAGTTCATCAAATCTGGATTTGTAATAATACCGGGATGAATCCGGCGTGTGGATTTCGTCGATTAGGGTGATCGTGCTCCCATAAAAACCAAATTCATATTTGGTATCAGCAAGGATCAGGCCTCGGGAATCAGCAATTTGAGATCCTTTTTCAAACAGAAGAAGGGCCGTCTTGCTGATTTTATCCCAAACGGGAGCCGTGAGCATGCCGCTTGCAATGATATCATCTGCAGAAATATCTTCATCATGGCCGGCCTCCGCTTTTGTAGTTGGTGTGATGAGGGGCTTTGGAAAGCGGTCGAACTGTTTCAGGCCGTCGGGCATTTTTTCACCGCAGATGGTACGGATACCTTTCTCATACAGCCGCCATGCATGCCCGGTAAGATAGCCCCGAACCACTACTTCAACGGGGATTGGCTCGCATTTCTTCGCTATCGTGATGTTGGGATGGGGGACCTGAATCAGGTGTGTTGGCACAATACCCTCAACCTGACGCAATGACCATGCGGCCATTAGGTTGAGAATCTGACCTTTACAGGGAATAGTCTCCCCCAGAATATGGTCATAAGCAGAAATACGGTCAGTAGCTACGATGGCAAGTTTGTTATCGGGCAACTGATAAACGTCTCTCACTTTTCCTCTGCGGGGTTCGTCAAAACCTTCGGCAGAGGTCAGCTTAATTGAGCGGGTGAGTAGTTTCGAAATGTTCACTTTCGCGCTTTTGTTGATTTACGGGCAATGAGTTCAGGTTCAATTATCGTTTGCTTGAGCTTGATGTTCTTATCTTTGTAACGCTCGGAAAGCCGCTGAATGGACCTGATACCTACATCATACATGGCCTGATCGATGGTGGAAAGATTCAGGTATTTGGAAATTTTGATATTGTCGTAACCCAAAATGGCGACATCCTCCGGTACGGAGAGGCCGAGTTCGCTGAGGGCATGCATTGCACCAATGGCCTGCGCGTCGTTCGAGCAGAACAGCGCATCGGGAATGGCGTTACGCTCCTTGAGAATTTTGATCGCTTCATATCCGGCTTCTTCGCTGAAACCGGCATGTTTACGGGTGATGCCGCTAACAAGCATATCTTCGTTAAGGTTAACTCCGCCTTCTTTGAGTGCATCCCGGAAGCCTCTTTCTCTTTCATCAGAAATACTCGATTTGGTATGCGACCGGATAAAACCAATATTGCGGAATCCGTTTTCCACAAGATGCTTTCCGGCAATAAATCCGCCTTTGTAGTTATCCCAGTAGAAATAATCATAACCGGGATGATTCGCACCTACCAGTATCACCGGGATATCATAATCCTGCAGACGTTTATGAACCTTCTCGTTAATATCAATCGAAAAAACAACAAGCCCGTCGGGGATCCCGCGGTCAATGAAGCGTTTAAAATTTTCTTCCGGATCCTCAGAACCTGTATTGTAAATAATGAAATCAAGGTCAAGCTTGCTGATTTCATCTTTAACGCCTTTAAGAACTTCGTTAAAGAAGGGAGTTGTAAAGGTTGGTACGGCAACTGCTATAATCTGAGGCTGCCGCCTGGCAAGCATTCGGGCACTTACCTGCGGGTGAAAATCAAGTTTATCAATAGAAGCCTGCACCTTATTTTTGGTTTCTTCTGAGACATAAGGTGAATCATTTAACACACGTGAAACAGTTGAAATAGCTACTCCTGCTTCCTTGGCTACATCGTAAATGGTGATTTTTTTTGCCATATGGTTGATAGGGATATACTAAGTTTAGGAACCTGCTGAGAAAAATTGGCCGATTGTCTGAAAGTGTTTAATTGAGATTCCTGAAGGTAAGAGTTAATAATCGTTTTACTTTTCAGCCTGGCATTGTGCAGTACGAACAAAAGGTTTCGGTCAGAAATCCAAAAAAATACGTTCTGCAACAAACAGCAGAAGCTGAGATAGTTGATTTGTTTCGAATTTAAACGTGCCTGTTTTAATCGTAAAATAGGTTTATGAGCGTGTTGCTAACTCAGAATTTAAGTAATTGAAGGCTCATTCCCATGTTTTATTATTGTTACTGTAAAATATAGGAGCCAAATCGTTGCTGATGTTTAGAAGAGGCCGGTATTGAAGGGTAAGCCTCAGATCAGGCCGTTCAAAACAGCCGTGGCTTACATTCAAGAACAAAAAAAGTGCCCTGCCGAGCAGGTGTTTAAAAAAAAATCGGAACTGAGCTTCATTAAAGGTATTATTATGCTGTACAGGAACGTTATTGCCACCGTTCAGATTCTGTTACTATGACTCATTTCTACTGCTTCCTAACTACTTTAAGACTACCGATGTCTTGCTATGAATTATATACTTAAGCTTCCATATACAATTATAAGGCCGGTTTATGAGCGTACGTCCCTGCACACGTCTGTAATAAATGAAGTAACCGGCACAGAGTTACGGCAGGCTTACACGCACTGCCGGCTGATCACAAGAGAATATGCCAAAACCTTTTACATGGCAACGAGGCTTCTTCCTAATAAAAAGCAAAGATCAATTTTTGCAATTTATGCGCTCTGCCGGTTTATCGATGATCTCGTGGATGAAGCTGAAGACCTGGTAATGAAAAAACAGCTGAACCCTGAGCAGATTGTTCAGATGCTCGAAAGCTGGAAAGATAAGCTTCAGCGAACCTACAACGGGGAGGTAATTGAACATCCGATTCTGCTTGCTATGTCCGATACGCTCAGGCAATACCACATTCCCATTGAGCTCACTTTTGAGCTTATGGAGGGTGTTTGCATGGACCTGACCAAAAACCGGTATGAAAATTTCGATGAGCTGTACACCTACAGCTACAAAGTAGCTTCGGTGGTTGGTTTAATGGTTAGTGAAGTGTTTGGCTATAAAGACAAAAAGGCACTCAAACACGCGGTTGCGCTGGGAATAGCGATGCAGCTGACCAATATTCTCAGGGATATTGGGGAAGACCTCAGCCGCGATCGTATTTACCTGCCACAGGATGAGCTTCTGCAGTTCGGGATTACTGAAGCCGATTTGTTTGAACACCGTAATGACGACAAGTTTAAAGCATTCATGGAGTTTCAGATACAGCGCGCAGAACGATATTATGAAGATGCAGATAAGGGCATCCCCATGCTTTCGCGCGACAGCCATTACCCAGTAGCGATGGCGCGTTTGAACTACAGTAAAATTCTGAACCGAATCCGTGATAATGATTATCAGGTGTTCACTCAGCGCGCTTACCTTAGTACGGCCGAAAAACTATCCATCATCCCCAAAATCTGGTGGCGCAGAAAAAGCTGAGCTAAATTATTTCGGTTTCGCAAAAAAGCGCTTTTCTGAATAAAAATGATTGGTTAATACTGTTTATTTTCGTTTATCTTTAAGTCGTTGCCCTTACCGGCAACGGCTTTTTTATTATGAGCTGTATCCTAAACTAAAAAGCAAGACGCCGGCTAAAAGAAACTGGAACATATGCAGTTACCTGATATCCTCCAATTTGCTGTTACTAAAAAGTTTACAATCGGATATAATGGCAATTCGGCTTTTCTGAAAACAAAATATAATATTTAAAACCAGGCAATTTACCCGACACTCAAGCTGTCAATCGTCAATCAACCAACCCTATTAAATTTATCTTCGTCATGAAATACGTAACCGAAACCTGGAACAGCCCAAGTCTGGGTGCTGATGTTGTAGTTCGTATTTACGGTACCGGCGGTACGCCTGTGCTGTTTTTTAACAGTTTATGTGATGCTGCCGATACAGACGCCGAATTTCTGGAAAGCATTGCATTTCAGATTGATAACCGTCTGAATATGGTAATTACCCTCGAAAAGCCTGATTACAGGCTCATTTTTGATGAAACGGAAGATCCCCGCCGCAGGCTTATTGAGTTTCTTCATGTCGAAAGCTTTGTGATTGATGAACTCATCCCAAGAATAAAGAAACTTGCCGGTAACGACTTTATCATTGTGGCCGGTGCAGGACAGGGCGGTTATCTTGCCCTGAATATGCTGCTGCGGCATCCTTCAAAATTTGACAAGTGCATTTCAATCGGCGGAAAGTACGATATGCGTCCGCACTTCGATGGTGCGGCAGATGAAGACTTTTACTACAATAACCCGATCGAATACCTGCCCCATCTTTCAGATGAGTTTTACCTGGCTGATCTCCGTAAAACGGATATCAGGATAGCAACTTATCCCGGTGATGACTTTTACGAGGACGCAGAATCAATCTCAGATTTTCTCGATAACCGAGGGATTTCCCATCAGTTTGATGTCTTTCATGATCACTCAGAAAGCGATTATGAAACACATAAAAAACTGTTTGCCAACCATATTCCTTAAGTAAAAAAGAGAAATTCTTATTTTAAGGTAGTATATTCGAATATGTGTGTATAAAGCAGCCACACAGCATTCTGATAGTATTTAAATGGTTAAGCGGCTGTTCCGGATGGCTTTATATCCTTCAGTTTCCACGTAAATTATTAAACAAGCATTAACCTTATGCCTGAGATTAAGAAAGTATTGATTGCGAACCGCGGTGAAATCGCCGTTCGCGTAATTCGCAGCTGCCGGCAGCTCGGCATCAAAACAGTTGCCGTTTATTCTGAAGTTGATGCGGGTATGCCGCATGTGCAGCTTGCCGACGAAGGGGTTTGTCTTGGTGAAGCCGCCTCTTCGAAGAGCTATCTTGTGATGGAAAAAATCCTGGAAGCTGCCCGCGTTACCGGGGCAGATGCCATTCATCCCGGTTACGGCTTTCTGAGCGAAAACTCCGTTTTTGCCCGCAAATGCCGCGAAAACGATATCATTTTCATAGGCCCTACACCCGAAGCCATCGAAGCTATGGGCGATAAAACCAAGGCCCGCGAGCTGATGGAAGCCAACAAGGTGCCGCTGCCTCCGGGCACGGCTACCGCCCTGAAGGATGTTGCCGAGGCCGAGCGCGTTGCGGAGGAAATCGGCTATCCGGTTATGATTAAAGCTGCTGCCGGCGGCGGTGGCAAAGGGATGCGGATTGTTCATAAGAAAGAGGATTTCACATCAAGCATCCGCACTGCCAAGTCGGAGGCCATGAGTGCTTTCGGCGACGACCGCGTGTATGTCGAGAAATACCTCGAAAACCCGCGCCATATTGAGTTTCAGATTATTGCCGATACGCACGGAAATGTGCTGCATGTGTACGACCGGGAGTGCTCGGTGCAGCGCCGGCATCAGAAAGTGGTGGAAGAAGCCCCGAGCCCGTTTCTCGATGATGAGATGCGTGCTGCCATGGCCGATGTGGCCGTAAAAGCCGCGCAAAGCTGCGGCTACGTGGGCGCCGGTACGGTTGAGTTCCTCGCCGACAAGCACCGCAATTTCTACTTCCTTGAAATGAATACCCGCCTGCAGGTGGAGCATCCGGTAACGGAGTTTATTACCGGTCTCGATCTCGTTGCCCTTCAGCTGCTCGTAGCCGAAGGCAAAAAGCTGCCGCTGAAGCAGTCTGACATCACCATTAAAGGCCATGCGATGGAGTGCCGGATCTGCGCCGAAGACCCCGAGGAAAACTTCATGCCAAGCACGGGCTACCTCAAGCGGTTCAAACTGCCCTCCGGACCAGGCGTACGTGTGGATGCCGGTATCGAAGCGGGTCAGTCGGTCACCATCAACTACGATCCGCTCCTCGCCAAGCTCGTTACCTACGGCAAAGACCGTGATGAAGCCATCCGCCGGATGCGGGTCGCGCTCGAAGAGTTCCAGATCGACGGCTGCAAAACGACCATCCCGTTCTGCCATTTTACCATGGAACACCCGGTATTCAATTCCGGAACCTACGACACGCACTTCATTCAGAATTATTACAAACCAGCCGAACTTCGGATGAATGAGGATGTTTCCCACCTTGCTGCGGCCCTGCTGCATGAGCACTTTGTGCCGGATGTGCACGCAACGGTACCCATGAACGGCAAGAAAAAAGATCCCGATTTTGATGAAATGGCGCACGCCAGTTCATTGTGGTGGCGCAACAGACGTTCATAGCCGAAGTGATTTTAATCGTAGCCTGTTTTGTCTGATTCCCCCAAGCCACATGATTTGCTTAGCCGACTTGGTACGGAGCAGATTAACCCGCAAACCCGCGAAATCGACCTTGCTTCTCCGCTCGAAATTGCGGAGCTGATGAATGCACAGGACGAGCTCGTGGCAAAGGCAGTAGGCAGGCAAAAGCATGCCATTGCAGCAGCCATTGAGCAGGTTTCGCAGTCTTTTAAACAGGGCGGCCGTCTCGTTTATGCCGGTTCCGGCACGAGCGGCCGCCTTGGTATTTTAGATGCCTCAGAGTGCCCGCCCACTTTCGGCAGCCCGCCCGAAATGGTGCAGGGACTTATTGCCGGCGGCCCCGAAGCAGTGTTCCGGGCACAGGAGGGCGCCGAAGACAGCCCCGAACAGGGCGCAGCCGATGTGCGGAATCTGAATCTTGGCCCGCACGATACCCTTTGCGGACTCGCAGCAAGCGGCCGCACCCCCTACGTGCTTGGCGCCATGGCCGAAGCCCGGCAGCGCGGCGCCGCAACCGTTTTCGTCTGCTGTGTTAAGCCCGAACATCTCCCCGAAGGCCTGCTGACCGACATCCTCATAGCTGTAGAGGTTGGCCCCGAGGTTATCGCCGGCAGCACCCGCCTCAAAAGCGGCACCGCGCAAAAAATGGTCTGCAACATGATCACCACCGGGGCCATGATCCGCCTTGGCAAAGTCTGGCAGAACGTGATGGTCGATTTGCAGCTCACCAATCAAAAGCTTCACGAACGGGCACGCCGCATTTTGGTGACTTACGGCGGGGTTTCCTATGATGAAGCTGTTAGCCTGCTGCAGCAAACCAACGGACACGTGAAAACCGCTTTGCTGATGGCGCTCGGTAATTTCAGCGAAGCAGAGGCCCGGCTGCAACTCAAACGGGCTAACGGATTTATACGGAAAGCCTTAACTTGCCAGGAAAAAAACTCAGATGAATAAACTGCTTAGTGCCCTGCTTTGGCTCGTTTACGGAATTTCCTTTGTGCTTTCGTTTCTGTTTGCGTTTTTCGTGAGGGTTTTCACCTTCCCGTTCGATCCGCATCACCGCTACCCCAATGCGGTAATGATGTTTTTTGGCAAATCGATCATGGTGCTTAATCCGTTTTGGAAGCGTCACTATTACGGCCTTGAAAAGCTTAGTAATTCCAAAGGCATGATCCGGATTGCCAACCATCAGAGTTTTCTGGATATGCCGCTGATGGCAACCCTGCCTGTTGAGATGAAGTGGGTTTCCAAAAAAGAGCTGTTTAAGCTCCCCATCGTGGGCTGGCTGATGCACCTTGCCGGGCATATTTCGGTGGATCGCGGATCGAAAGGCGCCGCCAGATCCCTGCAAAAAATGATTGCCCCGATTGAAGACGGCACAAGCGTGATGATTTTCCCGGAGGGCACCCGTTCCCGCGATGGGAACATGAAACCTTTTAAAAAGGGAGCGTTTCACGCCTCGGTGGATAACGGCTTTCTTGTGCAGCCCATCGTGATGGAGGGCACGTTTTCCTGCATTAAGCCCGATACCTGGGAAATGAACCTGCGCGGCGATCTGCACGTGTCCGTGCTCGATCCGGTTGACCCCGCTGATTTTGATTCCGTTGATGAAATGACGGCACACGTGCACAAGCTGGTTTCAGACGAGTTCCTGCGGCTCAAAAGTCTGAACAGCGCCGGCAAACGATAAACGCTCCCGCTTGCGTTGATGCATTCCATGAACCGGAACGTCATCATCATATTTGGCCATAGCCTAACCTATCATCAGCGGGTGAAATGCGCCCTTGTTGCAGCACTGCTCATAAGCCTGCTCATTTTCCGGTTTGCCGACTGGCGCTCTGATGAAAAAATGATGAGCGGCATGATTTGGGATGAGCTGGTAATAGACGAGATCGCCATAACCGTACAGGCAGAAGCCCTCCCGCCGCCGCCTCGACCGCGATTTGCCCCGCCGGAAGTCAGCGATGTCGTGATCGAAGACGAGCTTGACCTCCCCGAGTTCGATTTGTTTCCCGATTTTGACGGCTTCGAAGCCCCGCAGCAGGCACAGCAGGGCGTTGTCGGAAACCCCGACCGGCCGGCGCGTGTTCGCCGCATCGTTGAAGCCGTTACCCCGCAGCAGGCCCGCGACCTCGGCTTTCAGGTAGAAGTACAGGTCACCCTGCTCGTAAATGAAGAAGGCCGCGTTGACGAAGTTACGATCTCCGCCATACACCTCCTTTACCCCGACGGCACCCGCGAGCAGGTACAGTCCATTGGCTACGGCATCATGGAAGAAAGTATCCGCGCGGCGAGCAGCTGGGTATTTATGCCCGCACAACACAACGGCGAGGCAGTGCCGGCCTATTCAAGACACCGCTTTTTGTTTTAGAAGGGGATAGCAGGTCCGGCGCTCTTACTTAAAAAAACCGCATACTGCCACATAAGCCTTTATTTTTTTGGATAAACTCCGTGCACATCAAGGTCAGCAGTGTCAGCTCCTGACACCCCAAATCGGCGGATAAGCCCTTGCTTTTTGGTTTCGGCGCAACGTGCTGATTCCGGAAGCTGACAAATAAAAAGCCCGACCTGAGTATGCTTACACTCAGGCCGGGCTTTTTGTTTTGCGGAGAAGGAGGGATTCGAACCCTCGGTACCCGGTTAGGGCACACTCGCTTTCCAGGCGAGCCCATTCGACCGCTCTGGCACCTCTCCATTGGTCGAATCAAATTGAATCAAGATTTCAAATATACGGCAAGAGTGCGCCTGTTTCAAGCCCAAGTTATCCACAGAAAATCCTGTAGGAAGCAACGCGCTTAGCCGGATTGCGCTGCGCGCCGGTGTCTGTATCCCGCATTCCTGTTGTGAAAGCTTTGACGTACAGCTTAGCATTTTTTAGCATATCCCGTGTTTTATATTGGTTTTTTTTCTGCAATTTCTGCCTTTAGTTTAATTCCTCGTGTAAACCTCTGAACCTAATAATTAGCGTATGAATCAGCTACTACGAAATATCGGGCTCAGCCTGCTGCTGTCCGCCTTTGTTTTTTCTGCACAACCGGCTACGGCCCAATCTATCGATGAGCCAACGGTCGATATGGAAATGGTCGCCAAGTTTATTGAAGAAGGCATTGAGCGTTCTGAGATTATGGCGAAGGCGAGCTACCTCACCGATGTGATCGGGCCCCGCCTCACCAATTCCCCGCAAATGTACCGCGCCAACGAGTGGGCCGCGGAAGTGATGGAAGGCTTCGGTCTTCAGAATGTGTATCAGCACGAGTGGGGGCCGTTTGGCCGTGGCTGGGAGCTTACCCGCTTTGCGATGCACGCCCAAAGCGAGCAGACTTATTTTCCGATAATTGCCTATCCCAAAGCCTGGTCGCCTGGCTACGACGGACCGGTTTCGGGTGAGGTTGTATTTCTGGAAATTACTGAGGAGAAAAACTTCGACTACTGGCGCGGTAAGCTCAGCGGCAAGTTTGTAATGATCGCCGAGCCCGCACAGCCGCAGCTACACTGGGATGCCATCGCACGCCGCCATACCGACGAAAGCCTCCTTCGACTTGCCAACGCAACGCAGCGCATCGCAAGCGGTCAGCAGGGTGGTCAGACACCCAATGCAGCCATATTCGCGCGACAGCAGGCCGCTTACGAGCGTGCACAGTTCCTGATGGAGGAGCGCCCGCTTGCCATCCTCGATGAAAGCTACCGCGGCTGGAGCGGTCAGGTTGCCATATCAGGGGCTACCCTGCCGGCAGCGCCGGACACGCCCTGGGGCCAGCGCCCGCGCCCACATCAGATCGACGCCCCTACGCCGGTGCCGCAAGTCTCACTTGCCCGTGAGCATTACGGCCGCATCTACCGCATGCTTCAGCACGGCAAAACCGTAGAGCTGGAAATGGACCTGCGTGTGCGTTTTCAGGATGAAAACCTCATGGGCTGGAACACCATTGGCGAAATTCCCGGCACGGATCCTGATCTGAAAGATGAATTTGTGGTTATCGGTGCTCACCTTGACAGCTGGCACACAGGTACCGGCGCGACCGACAACGCCGCCGGCTCCGTTGTTATGCTCGAAGCCATGCGCATTTTGCAGGCCGCCGGCGTTCAGCCGCGCCGCACCATTAAAATCGCCCTCTGGAGCGGTGAAGAGCAGGGCCTGATCGGTTCCCGCGAGTTCGTGGAAACCTACCTCGCCCGCCCTGAAGGCAACCCCGGTGCGCCTTCATCCATCACCCGCCTTGACGGCTACGACAAGTTCTCGGCCTACTACAACGTGGATAACGGCGGCGGACAAATCCGTGGTATTTACTTGCAGCAGAACGATGCCGTCCGCAATCTGTTCCGCACCTGGCTGCTTCCGTTCGCCGAGTGGGGTACCGAAACCGTATCCTGGGCGAATACCGGCTCAACCGATCACGTCGTTTTCGACCGCGTGGGTCTGCCCGGCTTCCAGTTCATTCAGGATCCGCTCGAGTACTTCACGCTCAGCCATCACTCCAATATGGATACCTACGAGCGCCTCATGCCGCAGGATCTGATGCGAAACGCGGTAATCGTAGCGACCTTCGCCTACCATACCGCCATGCTCGATGAGCGCCTCCCGCGCAAACCGGGTCCGGAGCTTACGGCCAACTAAGCATTTCATAAGGGCTGGGTGCCATCACCCATGACTTCCCCGAAACATAAAAAAAGCCTGCCTGAATTTTGTTCGGGCAGGCTTTTTGTGTTTATCTGCTTTTGCGGTTACTGCCAGCAATTCGGAGGATTGGGACGGATTCCGGTGATGTAATTATGCTGCGAAAAAAAGCAGGGGACCGGCCGTTGACCCGGGAGTTCTGAACTTTCACGGATGACCGTGATGCGCACGGAGTTTCACCCAAAAAAAATGTGACTCAGAGATGACGGGAGGCCGGGTTTTGGGGTGAATTGTTGCGCTGCTTAGTCGGGGCGCTTGGGATTGAGCGGACGCAGGGTGATTTCATCAATGAGGAAATTATCCGGGGTTTCGAGGATGTGCACGATAGTGGAGGCAACATCTTCGGCCTGCATCATGTTAGGATGCGCACTTGACCCGGCGAGGTCGAAGAACTCGGTCGCAATGGAGCCGGGGTACACGCAGGTGACTTTGATGGCGTCGTAGCGCAGCTCCTTGAAGAGGGCATCGGAAAAACCGCGCAGGCCGAACTTGGTTACGTTGTAGCCCGAAATGGTCGGATTGCCCATCAGGCCGGCTACGGATGCGATATTGATGATGTGGCAGTGCGCCGGGTTGGCCTTCATCAGCGGCACGATTTTGCGTGTGAGGTAGAAAACCCCGTTCAGGTTCACGTTCATCATGGTGTGCCAGTCGTCGAGGCTGAGGTCTTCCACGTTGCCGAATTTGCCGAGACCCGCATTGTTGATGAGCGCGTCGGGGTAATTTTCAGCGCTGAAAGTGGTTTCGACCCATGTACTTACTGCGGGCTCATCGGTGATGTCGAGCACTACGGGGTGGAAGCTGTCGCCCAGCATTTCCTGCAGCTGCTGCAGGCGGTCCTGCCGGCGCGCGATGCCGTACACAATGCCGCCTTTTTCGGTAATGGCTTTTGCAAACGCAGCGCCGATACCGCTGCTTGCCCCCGTAATGATAACTTTCTTGCCTGTGAGATTCATAAACTCAGATTTTGGTGAACAGTTAAGGAATTTGATTATGCCCTGATAACATCACCCTGAAGCCCAATCGTTTAAACTACAAGCCGGGCTGCGCTTCATGCTGAGTTCACAAACTCTTTTTTACACCGATTTTACAAGTCGGGCGCGTGTTTGAACGCTGCAAAAGCGGGGCTTCCTTATATTGGGGGCCTCAGCAGCTTCGTTGGTGTGCTGTTATACGTTCCGACACCTTTTAAATCCTCAGAATAAACAAGCGCATGAACTTTCTCGATATTGGGAACACCCGCATCAAAATCAAAACCTGGTCTGGCAACAGCTGGCAGGAGATGTACAACGCCCCGACCGAACATGCTACGGAAGCCGGCAACTGGATCAGGCAGCAGGGCAAAGAAACGGTCGGCATCTCCGTAGTTCCGGATGCGACCGACGCAATTAACGCCGCTCTTGGCGAATCGAAGGTGCTGAAGTGGTTCACCATCGCTGACCTGCCCGAGAAGTCAGTTGACTACGAATCGAAGGATACCCTTGGCATGGACCGCTACATGGCCTGCCTCGGCGCACGCACCATGGCCGATAAACCGGTGATCGTGATTGATGCCGGCACCGCCTGCACCATCGATTATATGGACGACCGTGGCGTGTATCGCGGCGGTGTGATTATGCCCGGTATGGCCCTCTGGGAAAAAGCCCTGCAGCAGTACGCGCCCAACCTGCCCAAAGTCGTGCGTGACATCCCCATGAAATGGCCGGGTAAGAACACCGAAGATTCTGTGCGCTGGGGCCTTTCAGGCGCTTTTATCTCAGCCGTTGACGGGCTTGTTCGCCGCTATGACTATGTAGCAGCCCTGTATGTGACCGGCGGCGACGGCGACTGGCTCGCCAAACGCATCGAGCGCCGTGCGGTTGTGAATTCCAACCTCGTGTTTTACGGCATGAAAAAACTGGTTGAAGCCCGACTCTGGTTCGGCTGACACCCTCTGCATCAGTGTTTTAAACCTCATCAATCTAACCATCCTCAATCAAAACTGACTTAAATCCATGAAAACAAGCCTGCGATTTTTGTTTTTTGTGATGGGTTTCCTCCTGTTTCACAGCTTTACGGCTGAGGCGCAGCAGCGTACCATCACAGCCGAAGATTTGTGGCAGATGGAACGGGTAGGCAACCTTACGGCCTCACCGGACGGACGCCTCATAGCCTTCACCAAAACCCGCTTCGATATTTCCACGGATCAGAGCCATTCCAGCATTTTCCTGATGAACAGCGACGGCAGCAATCAGCGGGAGTTTACCCGGCACGGCACTGATTCAGCCCCGGTATTCAGCCCGGATGGCCGCTACCTTGCGTTCACTTCGCGCCGGGCCGGCGGACCTGCACAGTTGTACGTAATTCCGGTAAGCGGAGGGGAAGCAAAGCAGATCACCGATCTGCCGGTTGTCGTCTCGGCACCGCAATGGTTCCCTGACGGGCAGCGCCTTGCCTTTTCAGCTACGGTTCACCCCGACTACGACGGCGACTGGGACCGGCACCGTGAGCTGGTGAACGAGCGCAGTAACTCGCTGGTCACGGCTAAGGTTACCGAAAACCGCACCTACCGCTTTTGGGATCGCTGGCTCACCGACGGGCACTACCCGCGCCTTTTCGCCACTACGCTCGATGGCGAAGTAACCGACCTGATGCCGGAATCGCGCCGCTTCTTTGCGATGCAGGGCGCGCCGTCTTTCGATATTTCGCCCGATGGCCGCACCATAGCGGTTTCGGCCAACAACGAGCCCCCGCCGTACAACTACCTGAACTACGACATCATCCTCATCAACACCGACGGCAGCGGGGAGCGGGCGAACATCACAGAGGAAAACCCTGCTAATGATCTAAATCCAGTGTTCAGTCCGGATGGCCGTTTCCTGATGTACGGCATGCAGACCCGCACCGATTTCTATGCTGATAATGTGCGCCTCGTACGCTACGACCTGCAGCGCGGCAGCCGCGAAGTGCTTACGGAAGATATCGACAAGAGCTTTTCCAACTGGCAGTGGAGCCGCGACGGCCGTACCATTTTCTTCCACGCGCAGCATCTCGGCAAAACGAGCCTGTTTTCGATCCCGTCAAGGGGAGGCAGCGTTACGCAGATTCTGCACAACGGCACCAACGGTGCACCAGTGCTGCTCGGCGATAACCGCCTCGTTTTTACCCATACCAATTTATCGGCTCCGGCTGAAATCTTCAGCATCCGCACCAACGGGCGTGATTTGCAGCAGCTCACCCGCATCAACGCAGAGCGGGTAGCAGAACTAAACATGGGCCGGGTCGAAAACGTGACCTACACCGGCGCCAACGGAGCCGATGTGCAGATGTTCATCGTTTACCCGCCGGACTTTGACGCCTCACAAAAGTATCCCCTCATGATGATGATTCACGGCGGACCGCACGGTATTTTCGGGGATGAATTTCACTACCGCTGGAATGCGCATCTTTTTGCCGCGCCCGGCTACGTGACCGTTCTGCCCAATTTTCACGGCTCTACAAGTTTTGGTCAGGCCTTTGCGGAATCCATTCACGGAGCGCATTCCGATCTGCCGTACCGGGATATCATGAAGGCGACCGATTTCATGATTGAGCGCGGGTATATCGACGAAAACCGCCTTGCCGCGGCCGGCGGAAGCTATGGCGGCTACATGGTAAGCTGGATCGCGGGCCATACCGACCGCTTTGCAGCGCTCATTAACCATGCGGGTGTGTACAACATTATGGGGCAGTTCGCCTCCGATATCACCGAGCACCGCATCGCGGCCTACAGCGGCTCGCCATGGGACGGCCTCGAAAGCATGCAGCGCTGGAATCCGGCCCTGCACGCGGCCAACTTTAGCTCGCCCATGCTCATCATTCACGGTGAGCTCGATTACCGGGTGCCGGTTACGCAGGGGCTCGAAGTGTACGGGGTGTACAAGGGGATGGGGCTCGATGCCCGTCTTGTTTACTTCCCTAACGAAAACCACTGGATTCTGCGGCCGAACAATTCCATTTTCTGGTATCAGGAAGTACACAACTGGCTTGAGCGCTGGCTCGGCAACTAATCATCTTTTAAACAGCGGCCTTCTTTTTTCAGGATGGAAAAGGAAGGCCGTCTTTATTTCATCATTCAAAACCTAACACATGATTTTATGATACAGCACTGCTGTCCTTCTCTGCTGAAAGCCGGGCTTGTCGGCGCACTGGTGATGATCGCCGCGGCCTGCAGCACGCCCTCTGCCGTTGTTGAAACCCCAGAACCGGTACGTATCTACGGTCTTCCCGCTTTCGATGAAGCCCACTACGAACGGGCCGATGCCATGCTCAGCCGAAATGTGATGGGCCTGGTTTTTCGTGACCGTGTGAATACAACCTGGCTGAGCGAATCGCTCTTTTGGTACAGCGTGAATGCCCCCGAGGGCACAGAGTACCACCTGGTGAATACGCAAACCCTGAGCACGAACCCTCTTTTCGACCGCGAGCGCCTTGCCGCTGGCCTGAATACAGCAGATTCAGAAAACGAAGTTTCAGCCGATAATCTGGTCGTTTCGCAGATCACCGTTAGCGGGGATGCCCGTTACATGGAGTTCCGTCACGACGGAAAGCTATGGTACGTTGACCTTGAATCCTACGAAGTAACGCCCCAAAAGCCGGATAACATTACTGCACCGCGCAGCGCCGTGTTTTCGCCGGATGCGCGCTATGCGGCTTTCATACAGGACTATAACCTCTGGGTGCGCGACATGCACACCGGCGATGACATTCAGCTCACCACCGACGGCTCCCACCGTTTCGGCTATTCGACGGACTCACAGGGCTGGACCCGCTCCGCGCGCCCCATCCTGAAATGGTCGCGCGAGGGCTACATGATTTCCACCTATCAGCTCGATGAGCGCAATGTGCCGGAAATGCACATCCTGCGCACCGCACAAAACCGGCCCGAGCTGGTTTCCTGGCCGTACGCCATTCCCTCAGATCCTGACGATCAGGTGCCCATGCACCACCGCGTCGTGATTGATGTGCAGAATCAGGTTCTGGTGCGCTTGCAGGGTGGTCCTTACCATCAGCGTACCTCCAACTGCTGCGGCCTCACCCGCGGCAACGACTGGGCCGACAATCAGTTCATCGACGGCAACCGCAAGCTGGCTTTCGTAGCAACATCACGCGATTACAAAGAAGTGACGCTCAAAATCGCCGACCTCAGAACCGGTGAAATCCGCGACATCTTCCATGAGCGGGATGAAATCTTCATCGAAACCAACCTCAACAGCCGTGGCGTGCCCAACTGGCGCGTGCTTTACGAGCGCGGGCAGTTTATCTGGTTCAGCCGCGAAAGCGACTGGGGGCATCTGTACCTGCACGACCTCGCCACCGGCGAGCGCCTGAACAGCATCACTGAGGGCACATGGAACGTGTCTGACATTCTCCGCCTCGATGAAGAAACCGGCCGTATCTGGTTCACCGCAGTCGGCATCGATCCCGACAAAGATCCCTACGAGGAGTACGTGTACTCGGTACTGCTCGACGGCACCGGCCTGAGCCTGCACACCCCCGATACCGGGCACCACAGCGTGAGCCTCTCACCGGAAGCCGGTTTCCTGGTTGATACCTACTCCACCGTTAACAGCGCGCCGGTTACGGTACTGCGCGATAGCTTCGGCGAAATTCTGCTCACCCTTGAGGAGGCCGACCTCAGCCGACTGTTCGAAGCCGGCTGGCAGTTCCCGACCCCGTTCAGCGCCAAGGCCCGAGACGGCGAAACCGAAATCTTCGGCCTTATGTTCAAGCCGGCCGATTTCGACCCGAATAAGCGCTATCCCATTATCAACTCCATTTATCCGGGGCCGCAGATTGGCAGCGTGGGTACCCGCGGCTTTGCACACAGCCGCCGAGGTCAGGCACAGGCGCTGGCTGAGCTTGGCTTCATCGTTGTTCAGATTGATGCGCTCGGCACGCCCATGCGCTCGCGAAGCTTCCATGCCGCCTATTTAGGTGATATGAGCGACAACGGTCTGCCCGACCAAATCGCGGCCATGCAGCAGCTTGCGGCACAGCACGATTTTATTGACATCAGCCGCGCCGCCATTTACGGACATTCCGGCGGCGGCTTTGCGACAGCCACAGCACTGTTCAATCATGGCGATTTCTTTATGGCAGGCGTTGCCGGTGCCGGTAACATGGATAACCGCGGCTACACCTTCTACTGGGGCGAAAAGTTTCAGGGCCCGTTCGAGCGCTTCGACGACGGCACGGACAGCTTCACCAATCAGGCGCTGCAGCATCAGGTGGAAGGCCTCACGGGGCATCTGCTTATTTCCTACGGCACCATGGATACCAACGTGCACCCCAACACAACGCTTCAGCTCATTGACGCGCTCATTGCCGCCAACAAAGATTTCGAGTTAGTTGTAATGCCCAACCGCGGTCATGGCTATGCCAACGAAAGCTACAAGCTCCGCCGCACCTGGGATTTCTTCGTGCGTCACCTGCACGAAATGGAACCCCCGCGGGAGTACCGCTTCAGGTAAAGTTGTGATGGATTAATTTTTTCGAAGGATGTGTTCCCGGCCCTGCAGCAAAGTTTTGTTGCAGGGCCGTTTTTTTTGGGGATGATGGCACGCGGATTTGGCGGATCGGGCGGGATTTGCGCGGATTTTTGACCGCTGACCGCTGACCGCTGACCGCTGATCGCTGATCGCAGCCTGCAGCCGATAGCAAATTGCAAGAAGATTAATCTGCTTCAAAATCTCCCCGATGCCAAACACAGCCCCGGTCATCCCGAACGTGTATCATTTGGGAGAGAGCAGCCCGGAACCACGGAGCCGGAGCCGCCCCGAAACACGGCAGCATAGAAATGGCCAAGATCTCCTTCGCCGGAACATGCCCGGTTCGAGTTAATGGCACGCGGATTTCAGGGATTGGAGAGGTTTTTTGCGGATTTCAATGTGATGCAGCTCCCTACAATCTTACCGGGTGCATTAAATAGTTTAATACCCGTTTTCTGCTTGAATATCCCGATTCAGCCCGATACTTTAAGGTTTTGTAAACAAGTGCCCAAATATTCAGAAATGCAGATCAATTCTTTTTCCACGCAGGAAACCATCACCCGAAAAAAAGACTACGACAAAATAATTGAGCGGGACCGGGGGAAGCTGCTCATGAGTCAGTTTAAGCTGCGGGATGCCGGGGTGCCGGTCATCATTCTGGTCTCCGGGGGGCAGACCTCCGGCTACACGCGGGTGATGAACCTGCTTAATGAGTGGATGGATACGCGTTTCATCCAAACCCATGTGCACCGGCCCGATTCGGATGAAGAGGCCGACAGGCCATACTTCTGGAAATACTGGCGGCAGTTTCCGGCGGCGGGCAGTACCGGTTTGTTTTTGGGAGGATGGTACACGCAGCCGTTTCTGGAACGCCTGCACGGCAAATGCGACCTCAGCTGTTTCCGCAAACGCATCACCGGCATCAAAGAAATGGAGCAGCTCCTCGCAGTTGACGGCGCCCTTATTGTGAAGATATGGCTGCATCTTGATTACAATCAGAAACAGCAAAACAAGGAGGAAGCCACCAACAACCGGCCGGAAAGTACCTGGCAGGTTACGATGGACGACTGGCAGGGAGACTTCACCTACGATAAAAAAATGGAGCTGGTGTCTGAGCTAACGGAGTCAACCCACAAGCCGCATGCGCCCTGGTTTAAAGTTGACGCTACCGACGCCAACACCTGCGATGTTTCGGTGATGCATCTTCTCACAAAGGTTTTTGAGGAGCACCTCCAAAGGGGCAGCTCTGATACCTCCGCAGTTAACGGCACGCCCCTACCGGAAGTAACCCAAAAACCGCTGGACCGGATCGACCTGAAGGTGAAGCTCAAGCGCAGCCTCTACAAAGAGAAAATGGCCGGTTTTTGGGAAAGTATTTATGTGAAGGCCTGGCAGGCGCATCAGCGCAAGCAGTCCGTTGTGATTGTGCTGGAAGGCTCCGATGCGGCCGGAAAAGGGGGAAGCATCCGCCGCCTGATTCACTGCCTCGATGCGCGCCTGTATCAGGTTATTCAGATTGCCGCACCTACCAAAGAGGAAAAATCACGGCATTATTTGTGGCGTTTCTGGATGCAGATTCCGCGGGCAGGCTTCCTCACCATTTACGACCGCTCCTGGTACGGACGCGTGCTCGTGGAGCGGGTCGAGAATTTTGCCACCGAAGAAGAATGGAAGCGGGCCTACGCCGAAATCAATCACTTTGAAAAACAGCTGACCGAGTCAGGCATCATTGTGCTGAAATTCTGGCTTCAGATCAGCAAGAAAGAGCAGATGAAGCGCTTCAAAAAGCGGGAGAAGACCGATTACAAACAGTACAAGCTCACCGATGAAGACTGGCGCAACCGCAAAAAGTGGGACGAATACGCCGATGCGGTGAATGATATGGTTGCCTACACCGACACCGACTACGCTCCCTGGCACCTTGTTTCTGCTGAGGATAAAAAAAATGCGCGCGTGAGCCTGCTCGAAGCCGTTGAGACCGCGCTCGCTGCCCATGAGCCTGAATCTGAGCCCGTACCCGTGGCGGAACCCCTCCCCGAATCAGAGGCCGGTTTGGAATCGTCGGGGTAATCGGGGCAATAAAAAAACCTGACGGAGTTTGAAATTCCGTCAGGTTTTGGACTGGCTTGAAGCTGTTTAGAAAAAACGGCTTCTTCCGAAGGCTGATTAAAAGGGAATCACTGCCTTGATGCGGTAGTAGATTTCCTCGTTGCGGCCGGTTCCGAAATCACGGAAGGGCTGTGCGTACCCCAGGCTGTGGGCGATTTGAAGGCCTGCGAAATTGAGCTCATTTTTAAGCTCGAAGCCTGTACCGAGGCGGCGTACTGAGCCATCGGCAGGCAGCAGATCGTCATCCCAAACCGCGCCGCCGTCCATAAAGGCCGCTACAGTCGTGCGACCAAGGCTCACAAGCCCGAGAACCTGTGTCTGAAGGCTTGGAAACAGCGGGATGCGGTACTCTACGGTTCCGAAAAGCATGCGGTTGCCGGTCACGTATCCGTCAACCCAGGAGCTGTAGCCACGCACGCGTTCGGTATCGGAGTAGAGGATGTCGAGCCCGGGCAGGCTGTCGCCGAACTGAATATCGTCGTAACGGCTGAAGCCGATGTAATCCTGCCCGAAGCTTTCGCCGTTCTGGAAAATGGCACGTCCGTAGAAGTAGAAGCGGGCATCGCCCAGGCCCGGAAGGATGAGGAAGGCTTTTAGATCAGGCCGTAGGTAATTCGTTTCCCCGCCAAGGGCATCGGTTGCCAGGGTTACGCGGGCTTCGAGGCCGTAGCCTTCGAGGGGATGCACAACATTCCAGGCGTAAGGCACGGATTTGTGAATACGCACCCCGAGGCGCACATCACTCTGCCAGCCGCTTTCGGGGGTGGGCAGGCGCTGAACCCGTGGTGAGGTCCAGTTTCGGTCGGCGTTGGTGTACTCGTAGCGCAGACGGCTGTAGAGTGTTGTTCGGATGAAGGCTGAGTCGAACCAGTCGCGCGGCAGGCTTGCCAGCAGGAAACCGCCTGAGTTGGTTGTAATCAGGAAATCCCGCTCGTAAAACCGCCCGGTAAAACTGTTATGATAGGCGTTAAGGCTGATTGAGGGGCGCAGTTGATTATTGGTATAGCTCAGGAAAAGCAGGCTGTTATCGGTAAAGCTCGGGAAGGATAATGCGCCGACAGCTGTAATCATGTGTTTCGACAGTGGTTCGCTCCAAAGGCTGATGAAGCCTGCCCCGTAGTTATCCGCATCACCGAAAAACGGGAAGGGGATGGTGCTCACATGGCTGATATTGCGCCAGGAGTTGTAGCGGTAGCGATCTGTGATGAGACCCGGATCGGCCGGGATCTCCCGGGCGATGGAGTGCGGCGGCTGATGCGTGAGCCAGCGCGTGTAGGCCGGGTTGATGTCGGGCCGGGGTTCGGCGGCCCGGCGGGAGGCATCGGCGCGGTACACGCGGTTGTCGCTTTTGGAATCGGTCGTAAGCAGGGTAAAGCGCCCCTGTACGTGCAGCGAATCTGCGGGAAGCCACTGCACGGCGCTTGCACCTGTAAACAGCGCCGTTACGCGCTCCTCTACGCTGTCGGTTTCAAAAGCGCTGCGCACAAACAGATTCGGCACCTGATCGCGCATGCTTGTGTAGGCAAGGTAACGGCCGTCCGGACTCCAGAGCGGGTTGCGGTCGTCGGTAACCGGGTCGGTGAATCGCATTTCCCGGCGGCTTTCCAGCTCAAGGACTATGATCTGACGGCTTCCGTCGGCATCGAAGAGGGCATAGGCAAGATGGGTGCCTTCGGGATGCATCGCCATGCGGCCGATCTGCACATCGCCGTGGTGTTCGGTCAGCTTTGTTTCCTGACCGCTTTCAAGGTTGAGGCGGTAGATGTTGCCCGTGCCCGCATCATTCCCGACAAAAAAGATCGTGCTGCTGCCCGTACCAAACTGCGGATTCGAAGCCCGCCTGCTGTGCGTGATCCGTTCGCGCCTGCCCGTCTGGGTATCGATGCGGTACAAATCGTTGATCAGCGAACCGTTGCGGCCCCGCACGTTGGCGGAGTAGGCGATATAGCGTGAATCAGGGCTCCAGCTTACCGGCCCGCTAATGCTGCCGCGGTCCACAACCCGGCGGTTTTGGCGGCTGTTGTTACTGTGCAGGGCAAGCTCAACGACCGGCTTACTCGTGGAATTTAAAGCGATGGAGGCATATTTGGTACCATCCGGGCTGTACTGTACATCGCTGATGATGAGACCGGCGAGGGTATCGGGCTTCACGCCGAGGGAATCGCTGCGCTCCATTTGCCCGGCGAGGGTGTTGTAGTAGATGCTCATGTGCCGGCGCCATTCGTCCTCAAAATCCCGGAAACGCTGACCCGTAACCGCGCGGAACGCATTGTCGAAATTGTGGGTGCGCACGAGCCCGAACAGGGTCGTATCGCGGTGCGCGAGAATTTGCGTGACCAGGGAGTCGCCGTAAGTGGAGGCAAAGTACCGAAGCTGCGCGTTGCCGCTTGCGTACATGAGGCCGCGGTCGCGGATGGATTCATTCCGGCGGAAATCGGGCCTGCCGTCGTAGATGGAAGTCCGCAACAGCTGATCGCCCCGCAGCACGTGCCAGGGCTCGGTGTAATACTGCGCGATGCCTTCAGTCCAGGGTTCGGGCAGGGAGATGCCGGTTGCAACGGCCCCAAAGAGCGGCAGGTTCGATTTCACCGCTTCGAAATGGAAAATGTGGGCGAGCTCATGGGCAAGCACCGTGCGCAGCCACTTTTCGGGACCGCTCCAGGCCTCCGCCACATCATTCAGATTGACCCATATATTCGTGTAAGACCGCCAAAAGGGGACGGCAAAGCCGTTCACGATCTCATCCTCATCGCTGAGGAAAATCCGGATTTTATAATCGAAGGTCACGTTCAGGTTGGCGGAAAGCGCCGCGTAGGTCGCCTCGGCAATGGCCGCCGCTTCGGCTTCAATACCCGCAAGGTGCTCCGGGTAGGTGATAATAAAATGTTCGGTTTCGGCACTCACCCACTTAAGCTCGGGGTGATTGCGCTCATTAAACATTGAAAAACCGAAGTTTTGATCAAAGGCAGGGTGCTGTGCAAAAAGCACAGCAGGTGCAAACAGCATGAGGGCCCCCGAAAACAGGAGCAGGTTTCTGATAGCGCGTTTCATAGGCAAAGTTATGAGTAGTTAAGGAAATGGAATCGCAATCCGTACGATAAAGGGGCAAACAAAGATAGGGTTAATTTTCAAAGAACCTTTGGGGTGAAATGAACAGGGCTGCGGGGGGATGTGAAACCGGACTAGCATTGTGATATCATTAAAAAGGAAAAATCTAACAGTTAACAGCACTACATAAGAGTACCATGTTCACTTGTTGTAAACAATCGTGCGCCCTTACGAAAAACCATAACAGATATGTATCAGGGATTCAGGAAGCTTACATCACACCCCACACCCTCATATATACAAAAATGCCAAAAAGCGCTTTTTGGCTTACATGTTGGCAGGTGCTATATTTACGATTATGGATTTGTCTGTCTGTACATATATCTTCTGCAGTTCCCGAAAATGATTCTGACTCCCTGACAGGCATTTGCACACATTTTATATCAATCAGCCCATCAATCTCTTACGCTAAATCTATGTATCTCGCTGAAGAAGAAATGCGGTTTCTCCGCCTGCTCGCCCAGCAGTATCCTTCAATCCGGGCCGCTTCCACCGAAATTATCAACTTAAGTGCCATCATGGAGCTGCCCAAAGGCACCGAGCACTTTCTTTCGGATATACACGGGGAGAATGAAGCTTTTCTCCATGTACTGCGCAACGGCTCCGGTTCCATAAAGCGGCGCATTACCGAAATCTTCGACGGGGTGCTAAGCCTTCAGGAACAGCAGCAGCTCGCAACGCTGATTTACTACCCCGAGCAGAAAATGCCGCTCATCCTTAAAGATATCCCCAAAGACCGGCAGGGGGAGTGGTACAGCGATACCCTTTTCCGGCTTATTAAAATGTGTCGGGTGTACTCTTCCAAATATACCCGAAACCGCGTAAGGAAGGCGCTCCCTAAAGATTTTGCCTATATCATCGAAGAGCTGCTGCATCAGCAGGAGAGCATCAGCAACCGGCAGGAGTACTACACCAAAATTATCAATTCTATTATCGATACCGGCCGGGGTGGACCCTTTATCGTTGCCCTTTGCTATCTCATTCAGCGGCTCACGATTGCGCGGCTGCACGTAATCGGGGATGTGTACGACCGGGGCCCCGGGGCACACATCATCATGGATAAACTGCTTGAGCATCATTCGGTCGATTTCCAGTGGGGCAATCACGATATCGTTTGGATGGGCGCGGCAGCGGGCAGTGAGGCCTGTATCTGTAATGTCATTCGGGTGTCACTCCGGTATGCCAATATGGAGACACTTGAGAACGGCTACGCCATCAGCATGCTGCCGCTCATTTCTCTCGCGGTTGATTTGTATGGCAACGACCCCTGCACACAGTTTATGCCGAAAGAATGTTCGGACTTCAACTCACACGAACAGATGCTCATGGCGCGTATGCATAAAGCCATCACGGTTATTCAGCTGAAGCTCGAAGGGCAGATTGTACAGCGCAGGCCGCAGTACGGTATGAAAGACCGGCTCATGCTCGATAAAATCAACTTTGACGACGGCACTATAGATATCGGTGAGAAAACCTACTCTTTGGTTGATGCCAACCTGCCGACTATCAACCCGGATGACCCTTACGCACTCTCCGAAGATGAAGCCATTGTGATGGAGAAACTCGTGCTTTCCTTCAAAAACAGTGAGCGGCTTCAGGCGCATACGCGCTTCCTTTTTTCAAAGGGCAGTATGTACCTCACCTTCAATGGGAACCTGCTGTATCACGGGTGCATCCCCATGACCAAAGACGGCAAGCTTGCGCACTTCACCTTTGAGGGCGTTGATCACGGGCCGCGGGCTTTCATGGACCGGCTCGAGCGGCTTGCCCGGCAGGGATACTTTGCCAAAGATGACCCTGAGCAAAAGCTCTATGGTATGGATAGCATGTGGTATTTATGGAGCGGGCCGCAGTCACCGCTGTTCGGTAAGGACAAAATGGCTACTTTCGAGCGCTACTTCATTGCCGAAAAAGAAACCCATACCGAACACAAAAATCCCTACTACCATTATCGTACGGAAGAACCTGTTGCGAAAGCCATCCTGAAAGAGTTCGGCATGAATCCCGAAAAGGGCCACATCCTGAACGGGCACGTTCCGGTTAAGGTGAAAACAGGCGAAGATCCGATTAAAGCAGGCGGTAAACTGCTTGTGATCGACGGCGGCTTTGCAAAAGCCTATCAGAACCAGACCGGTATTGCAGGTTATACCCTCATTTTTAACTCCTACGGCTTGCTGCTTGCGGCTCATCAGCCGTTTGAATCGACCCAAAAAGCCATCGAACAGGGGGATGACATCCATTCACACACCAAAATTGTGGAGCACAACAAAGACCGCATCCGTGTGAAGGATACTGACGACGGCCGCAAAATTCAGCAGACGATTGATGATCTCAAGATGCTGCTCGATGCCTACCGGACCGGCGCTATCAAAGAAATGGAGTGAGCGGCTTGCTTTCCTTTCTTGTAACTCAATTAAAGCTGCGGGAATGGCAGAGGTCATTCCCGCAGCTTTTTAAATTTACGCCAGTACCCGCTCCGGCTCATTCACAAGCAAACCGCCGCGGGCCGTTGCGCCGATCACAAGGGCTGCGCTGATCACCACAAAGTTTTTGAAGATGTACTGCCCCTCCATGGTGAGCCCGTAAGGGAAGCTGGTGAAAACAAGCTCCGGAAAAAGCACGACCGGTGTCATCGTGCCAACCATCTGAAACATGAGCAGTAAGATGGTGAGGCGAAGCCAGCGGCCGGAAATCAGCAGCAGGCCAATGCCTACTTCGAGCGTTGCCAGCATGATGAGGGAGGTTTGCAGGGGAATGACGCCAAATGTGAGCAGGTCAATGGTGGAAGTAGCAAGCTCCTGCGCTGGGCTAAGCCCCGGAACAAATTTGAGAGCACCAAACCAGATAAAGATCAGGCCGATGCTGTAGCGAAGGAGGGAAATACCGTAGCGGGCCATAAGCCCGGTAAGGACGCGATCAATGTAATCGAACAGAATTTTCATGATAAGTATTTTCAGTTCAGGCAGTTGTGAATAGTATTTGTGAATCTACCTATCTCTCGTGAAAACAGTATGTAGGGGCAAGGGGCGCATCCCCCTAAAACCAAAAGAGCGCTTTCCCCTTTACGGAAAAGCGCTCTCACACAGGCAAAAAACCTCCACTAAATCCAAAACATCAGAAAAGTAAACCTCTCTTTATTTTTGGGAGAACTCCGTGCGCATCACGGTCTTTAGTGCCATCCCGAAAGCTCCACACCCTACGGCAAGTCCCTTGCTTTTTGGGTGCCGCTGCTCCCACATATCACGGTTTTGGAACAGCGCATTTCAAGACGTACAAAACAAAAATTACAGCACTTACCTGTTGGTTAATAAGCTTCCGCTTAATCGGTGAAGGGGTTAAGCCCCATTACGTACCAGGCGAAGGCGTAGCGGTCGGTCCATTCGCTGATGACGGACTCCGTGCTGCGGCCTGCACCGTGCCCGGCACGGGTTTCGATGCGGATCAGCACCGGGTTGTCGCCCGCGTGTTTGGCCTGCAGCTCAGCCGCGAATTTGAAGGAGTGCGCAGGAACAACGCGGTCGTCGTGGTCGGCGGTGGTGATCATGGTTGAGGGGTAGCGTACGCCCTCGCGCACGTTGTGTACCGGGGAGTACCCAAGCAGGTATTTGAACATTTCTTCGCTCTGTTCAGAAGTGCCGTAGTCGAAGGCCCAGCCGGCACCCGCAGTGAAGGTGTGGTAGCGCAGCATATCGAGCACACCGACGGCCGGAAAAGCAACGGCGGCAAAATCAGGCTGCTGCGTCATCACCGCGCCAACCAGCAGACCCCCGTTGGAGCCGCCAGCTATGGCGATGCGGTCGTGCGAGGTATAGCCCTGCTCAACCAGGAAATTGCCGGCCGCGATGAAGTCATCAAACACATTTTGCCGGTTTTTTTGGATGCCGGCATGGTGCCAGCGCTCGCCGTATTCCCCGCCGCCGCGAATGTTAGGCTGCGCGTAAATGCCGCCGTTCCGCAGCCAGGTGAGGTGCGCAATGCTGAAGGAAGGGCGCAGGCTCACGTTGAAGCCGCCATAAGCGTAGAGGTAGGTCGGGTTGGTACCGTCAAGTTCGAGACCTTTTTTGTAGGTGATGAACATCGGGATGCGGGTGCCGTCTTTGCTTTCATAAAACACCTGCTCGGTTACAAAGTCTTCGGGATTGAAATCGATTTCCGGGGTCCAGTACAGCTCGGAGGTACCGTTTTCGATGTCGTACGCGAAAATGGTGGCCGGGTAGGTGAAGCTCGTGAAGGTGTAAAAAAGCGTGGTTTCATGGCTGCGGGCCGAGAAGCCGCCGGCGGTTCCGGCTGTCGGGAGCGCCACATCGCGAACGTGCTCACCGGCAAGCGTGAACTGCTTAACCTGCGTCTGCACATCAACGAGGTAGCTTGCGAAGAGGTAGTTTCCGGCGCGGCTTACGCTGAGCACGTGTTCGGTCTCGGGGATCACGTCGGTCCAGTTTTCGGGCTGCGGCTGTGCGGCGTTCACGCGTACAAGCCGGTAGTTGGGTGCCCCGAGATTGGTGTAGATGTAGAGGTAGCCCTCGTTGGTGGTAATTACGGAGGCATCGCTGTCGAAACCGCTCAGTACGGGCCTGAGTGCCGGGTTTTCAGCATCAAAATCCATCACATAAAGCTCATTTCCTGAAGTGCTTACCGAGGCTGAAACGATCAGGAAGCGCTGATCTTCAGAAACCCCTCCGAAGATGTACCGGCGCGGGGTAATTTCGCCGCCAAACACCAGCTGATCTTCGCTTTGCGGCGTGCCGATGCGGTGGTAGTACAGCTTGTGCAGGTCGGTCATGGCCGAAAGCTGACTTCCGTCGGGTTTGTCGTAGCTGCTGTAGTAAAAGCCTTCGGTGCCGCGCCATGAAATCCCGGAAAACTTCACGTCAACGAGGGTGTCGCCAACGGCTTCCATGGTTTCGGTGTCGATTACGATAATTTTGCGCCAGTCGGAGCCGCCTTCGGAGATTGAGTAGGCCAACAGGGAACCATCGCGGGTGAAGCTCATCCCGGCCAGCGAAGTGGTGCCGTCTTCTGAAAAAGTGTTGGGGTCAAGAAAAACCTCCGCATCGCCGCGAACGCCGCGCTTGCGGAAAACGACCGAATGATTTTGCAAGCCGTCGTTACGGGAAAAGTAGTACCACTCGCCGTGGCGCACCGGCGCTGATTCCCGCACGTAGTTCCAGTCGGCCGTGAGCTGTTCGCGAATCAGACTCCGGAAGGGAATCTGCTCCAGAAAGTCGAAGGTCACTTCGTTTTGCGCCTGCACCCAGGCCTTGGTTTCGTCGGAGAGGTCGTCTTCGAGCCAGCGGAAGGGATCGGCGACCTCATGACCAAAGTACACATCCACATGATCGCTTTTGCGGGTTTCGGGATAGGGCAACAGGCGGGGCCGCTCAGCTTCAGCATGAACGGAAGCACGGGCTGTTGCGCCCGCACTTGCACTTGCAGATTGGGCTTGTGCCGTTGATATGGGGCCGAAGCCCGTCATCATCCCAAAAAAGAAAAGGGAGGATAAAAAAACAGTCAGATTCATCGTCAATAATTTTGTGATTGGTTGATTGATGCTAAACAGCTTTGGTAAGCAGCTCACGGAAAGCCTCGAAAGAAGCGGGCATCGCCGTGGATTTTTTGGTACGGCTTTGCAGTTTTTCGAGGGCGGGGGGCAGGGTGATGTGTTTCGAGACCTCATCGGGCATCACGTCGCCGAATTTTGCCGGATGGGCGGTTGCGAGCACAACGCCGGTTGTATCCTCAATAAAATCAGACCGCTTGCGCTCCCACGCTTTCAGACCAACAGCGGTGTGCGGGTCGGCAATATAGCCAAATTCCTTCCAGGTTTGCAGAATGCATGCGCGGGTGTCGTCGTCATTCACAAAATCCGCGAGAATGCCGGCTTTGATGCTTTTGTGATCTCTGCCGCAGAGGTCAAAAATCCGCTCGAAGTTGCTGGGGTCGCCCACATCCATGGCATTGCTGATGGTGCGGATTGAGGGCCGCGGTTCGTAGCGCCCGGTTTCGATGAAGTCAACAAAGGTTTTGTTTTGGTTGGTCGCAGCTACATATCCGCCGACAGGCATGCCCATCAAGAACGCGAGCACTCCGGCCGTGAGGTTGCCAAAGTTGCCGCTTGGCACGATAAAGACCGGCGGTTCGCCGATCCCCTGTTCCTGAAGCTGCGCAAGCGCCCGGGCGTAGTACACCATCTGAGGCAGCAGCCGCCCGATATTGATGGAATTGGCTGAGGTGAGGTTCATCCGGGCACGGAGCGCTTCATCCGAAAAAGCCTGCTTCACCAGCCGCTGACAGTCATCGAAGGTGCCGTCAACCTCGAGGGCGGTCACGTTGCCGCCGAGGGTTGTGAACTGCTTTTCCTGAAGCGCGCTCACCTTGCCGGAAGGGTAGAGCACCCAAACATGGATGCCCTCCACGCCGAAAAAGCCGTCGGCGACGGCCGCGCCGGTATCGCCGGAGGTGGCGGTAAGTACGTGCAGGGTTTCGCCGGGTTTGCGCAGCAGCTGTGCCATGAGGCGGCCCATGGTGCGGGCGGCAAAATCTTTGAAAGCGAGCGTTGGCCCGTGGAAAAGCTCGAGCACATAGGTGTACTCGCTAAGGCGTACAAGCGGTGCATCGAAGTTGAGGGCGTCGTTAATCAGCGGCTCAAATATGTCGTCGCTGAGGTCATCTTCCAGCCAGGGCAGAAGCAGGATGCGGCCGAGTTCGGATACGGACATGCCTGCAATATTATGCCAGAAGTCAGGGGTATAGGCCGGCACCTGATCGGGAATGTAGAGTCCGCCGTCGGGGGCAAGGCCCAGGCGCAGGGCTTCAGGGAAAATGGTGTGTTCTTCGGGCTTGGCGTTGGGCTGACGGGTAGAGCGGTAGAGAATCACGGTTTTAAATTGGGTGAAGGATGTTTTTTTCGATGGATGGGGTTCCGGGCGGGGAGAAAATCAGGGTGGCTAAAAAGCCGGATTTTTTTAGTAGCGGGTAAAGGATTCTTTTAATTGATGGCGGCAAATCATCAGCTGAAACTGTATGTAATTCTCATGAACCGATGCGGATATTTGAATAGCATTTTACGCATCATGATTAATAACAGAAATGGGAGCTGATGTTGACTAATTGAATGTGGAAGCATTTTTGAAATCATCTGCAAGCTCTACATCATTATAACCGAAAAGAGACACACCGTATTTCCCCAACAGCTCCACAAATGCCCTTTTTGATATCCCGACGATCTCAGCTGCCTGACCCGAGCTTAATCTTCCGTCTTCGAAAAGCTTTGAAGCGATCATCATCTTCAGCTCGAATTCGTTCACTTTTGCACTGTCGGGTATTTTTACGGTGAAAACATTCATCACATTAATCCCTTACTTTTGTGGTTGGTTGTTTTGCGAACAGGAAAAAATAGTAAGATAAGAAGCAGAAAAATAAGTGATTCCGGCTGTTCACCTGATTTTTAAGTTAGGGATGCTTTTCCCGACTTACAATATGCGTACAACCGGTCCCTGACGGTTCAGGGAGGAGACGTAGGTCTCGCTTTCGAGGCCGGCTTTGTTGAGGGCGGTTTGCATGGCGGCGGCCACTTCGGCCGCTTTTGCTTCTCCGCGGGAGAGCGCAAAAACCGACGGACCCGAACCCGAAATACTGCACCCGAGCGCACCGGTCTGCATCGCGGCCTGTTTGATCATATCGAAGCCGGGGATGAGCAGCGAGCGGGTCGGCTCAAAGATGATGTCGTTGAGCGAGCGGCCGATCAGCTGATAGTTGCGCTCGTAAAGCCCCGCGATGAGGCCTCCGAGGTTGGACCACTGCACCACGGCATCCTCGAGGCGGATGCGGCGGCGGAGTACGTTGCGGGCATCTTCCGTGAGGATTTCCACATGCGGATGAATTACGCTGCACCAAAGTTCTTCAGGCACGGGCAGCTGCACCACATCGAGCGGCGCGTAGCTGCGGATCAGCACGAAGCCGCCAAGCAGGGAGGGGCCCACATTATCGGCATGGGCAACGCCGCAGGCTGCGCGCTCGCCTTCCATCGCAAACCGGAGGAGTTCCCCGCGTTCAAAAGGCGAACCGATGAGCTCATTCACCGCAACAACGGCGGCAACCGAGCTTGCCGAACTTGAACCAAGCCCACTTCCGAGCGGCATTTTCTTGTGGATTTCCATCTCAATGCCGCCCGTATACCCGGTTTCACTGAGCAGCGCCAGCGCGCTTACGCCGGCCGTATTTTTTTCGGTTGAAAGCGGGAGTCTGCCTCCGTCGCCGGTAATTTTGGTAATCCGCAGACCGGGCGTGCCGGATTTCCGGACGATGACTTCATCGCCGGGTTCATGGATTGCGAAGCCCAGGGCGTCGAAACCGCAGGCCACATTGGCGACCGTAGCCGGGGCAAAAACAGAAACGGACATAAAAAATGAAAAAGGTGAAGGATTTGCTTAGCGCAGCGCTGATTTAATGATGTCGGCCACAACCCCGCTTGCCGTTACTTTTGGGCCGGCGCCGGGTCCCGCCACAACCATGGGACGGTTGCTGTAGCAGTCGGAATGGATGAGGATGAGGTTATCCGTGCTTTGTAGCCCGTAGCAGGGGTGCGACTGCTCAACCTGCTGCAGGGAGATGCGCGCGCCGTTCGCATCTACTTTGGCGATGTAGCGCAGTTTTTTGCCGGCATCGCGGGCCTGCTCGTACCGGGCTTTGAAGGCGTCGTCTACCGAGGGCAGATCTTTGAGGAAAGTTTCGGTATCGGGCGCTTCAAAAAGGGATGCGGGCAGCAGGGGCTCCATGCTGATGTCCGCAAGCTCGAGGCTGAGCCCGATTTCGCGGGCGAGGATGAGCAGCTTCCGGGCCACATCCATGCCGTTGAGGTCATCGCGCGGGTCAGGTTCGGTGAAGCCTTTTTCGCGGGCCTCGGCAACAAGCTGCGAAAAGGGGCGGCTGCCGTCGTACTCGTTGAACAGGTAGCTGAGCGTACCGGAAAGCACGCCTTCGACTGAGTGGATGCTGTCGCCGGTGTGGTGCATTTCCTGCAGGGTTTTGATCAGCGGCAGGCCGGCGCCGACATTGGTTTCGTACAGAAAGGAAACATCGCGGCGGGCTGCTTCGCGGTGCAGCGCAAGGTAGCGGCTCATGCTGCCGCTGCACGCTTTTTTGTTGGGCGTAACGATGGAAATGCTGTTTTTGAGGATGCGCTCATAAGCTGAGGCAATTTCCTCCGAGCTCGTGCAGTCCACGATGATGCTGTTGGGAAGGTTCAGCTCAGCGGTGTGTTTCAGGAAGGTGTCGGGCGTCATCGGGCCGCCTTTGGCTTCGAGCTGCTGTTTCCAGCCGTCATCATCCAGCCCGTTCAGATCAAACAGCATTTTCCGGCTGTTGCACATTCCGATGATGCGCAGATCAACTTTAAGCGTTTCCCGCAGTTTTTCGCGCTGCTTGTGCAGCATGTCGATGGCGGTACTGCCGATGAGGCCGACCCCGATGAAAAACAGGTTCACGGTTTTCAGACCGGAGAGGAAGAAGGCATCATGAATGGCGATGAGGGCTTTTTGCTCGTCTTTGCGGCTAATGACCACCGAAATATTCAGCTCGGATGAGCCCTGCGCGATGGCTGAGACATTCACCCCGTTGCGGCCCAGTGCCTGAAAAACCTTGCCGGCTATGCCCGGGGTTGAGCGCATGTTTTCACCCACAACGGCCACAACGCACATGTTGTCTTCCACAATTACATCGGATATGCGGCCGCGCTGCACTTCGAAGTCAAATTCCGCCATAATGACCTGACGACTCAGGGCGGCCTGTTCCGGACTTACCGCAAAGCAAACTGAGTGCTCACTCGAGGCCTGCGAAATGAGGATGGTGTTGATACCCGCTTTGGCGAGCGCACCAAAAATGCGCTGAGCCACGCCCACAACACCAATCATGCCGGCGCCCTGCACGCGCACAAGCGCCACATGACCGATGGAGGAAATGCCTTTCACCGGAAGCTCTGTTTTGTCAGGCTCCCCGGAAACGAGGGTGCCGATGGCATCTGGCGCGAAAGTGTTCTTGATCCAAATCGGGATATTTTGCGCCATAGCAGGCTGCATTGTCGGCGGGTAGATCACTTTGGCGCCGAAGTGCGACATTTCTTGCGCTTCCTCATAGGTGACGTGCTGCACCGGGAAAGCCTTGCGGACCTTGCGGGGGTCGGCGGTCATGATGCCGCTTACATCGGTCCAGATTTCGATGGCCTCAGCATCGAGGCAGGCTCCCAAAATGGAAGCCGTAAGGTCAGAGCCGCCCCTGCCGAGGGTTGTGGTAACGCCTTTGTTTGTTGAGCCGATGAAGCCGGTCACGATCTGTACTTCCGGGTGTTTCGCAAAATGTTTGCCGAGCAGCTCGCGGGTTGTTTCCATATCGGCCAGAGCCTGACCAAAACGGTCATCCGTTCTGATAACCGTGCGGGCATCGAGATAACCGGCGGGGATGCCTCTGTCGGTGAGGGTGCGGCTGATGATGTAATTGCTGAGGCGTTCACCGAAACTCATGATGAAATCGAGGGTACGGGGGGTGAATTCGCCCACCAGCTGAATGCCCTGAAGCACATCTTCGAGCTCGTTCAGCATCATTTTAACCTGCCCCATTACCTGACTTTGGTTGGCAACTGAAATCAGCTCACGGGCCGCGCTGATGTGGCGGAGCTCGAGTTCTTTGAAGGAGCGGGTGAAGTCCTCATCGCCCGATTCGGCCTGCCTTGCCATGGCAATAAGCTGATCGGTTACGCCTCCGAAGGCCGAAAAAACAACGGCCCGGCAGTTGCGCTCCCGGGCTTTGGAAACAATGTTTACTACATCGAGGATACGCTGAGGCGTTGCGACGGAAGAACCGCCGAATTTGAGGATTCTCATAGCTTTGTAAATCGTAAATTCTAAAACCGGTGTCTGTTAAAAACAAGCCCGAATAATACGTAAAAAAGCCCTCAGTTGAATCCCCAAATTGGGTTGAGCCCCGGTTCAGGTGCCGCAAAACGTCCGGTAATCGCCATCACCATCCTCAGGGGGAGCGGTCAGATTCCGGCGCAGTCCGGCTTCTGAGGCTTCCGGGCGGCGGTAGGGCTGTTTCAGCTCTGAAAGCAGCTCATGGAAAAAGCGGTAGTCATCTTTGAAAGCTGCTTCCGTGAGTGCTTTCTCGACCTGATGGTTTCTGGGGATGATGAAGGGATTGTGGCTTTGCATCAGCTGCCGTGCCTGTGCTTCACCGCCGGGATTTTGCAGCTGTCGTTCGCGGATTTTCTGAATAAGGGCTGTGAAGCCATCCCCCGAAGGAACACCTTCCAGCAATTCAGCACTGTTTTCGAGGTATAAAAAGGAATTGGTGAAATCGGATTCCTGCTGCTGCATGAGTTTTAGAAAGTCGTCGGTAAGGCCTCGGTCGCCATCCCCTTTTACCTCAGCAATCCCAAGTTTGGCTGCCATGCGGCTGTACCAACTTTGCTGAAACAGCTCGTCAAAATTTTCAAGGATTTCCAGAGCGCTTTTTTTTGCTTTTTCCGGGTCTGCATCAATCAGCGGCAGCAGCGTGCCGGCCAAAACGCCGAGGTTCCATTTCGCGATGCCCGGCTGATTCCCCCAGGCGTAGCGCCGGCCCGCATCGATGGAGCTGAAGGTTGTTTTGGGGTTGAAACGGTTCATGAAGGCACAGGGTCCATAGTCAATGGTTTCCCCGGAGAGCGCCATATTATCGGTGTTCATCACCCCGTGAATAAACCCTGCTGACATCCATTTGGTGATGAGGCTGATCTGAAGCGCCATCGCACTTCGGAGCAAATCGAGGGCTTTCTGACTGCTTTCGGTTAGCTCCGGAAAATGGCGGTCGATGGTGTAGTCGAGCAGCTGCTCAAGCGCTTCGGCAGGCAGGAACCGCCGGGCGAACTCAAAGGTGCCAACCCTGATGTGGCTCGAACTCACCCGCGTGAGCACTGCGCCTTTGTGCATGCGGGTGCGGTAAACCTGCTCACCGGTTTCGGCAACAGCCAGGCTGCGCGAGCTGGGAATCTGAAGCCCGTGCATGGCTTCGCTGATGAGGTACTCCCGAAGCATGGAGTAAAGCGTTGCGCGGCCGTCGCCGCCGCGGGAGTAGGGCGTGCGACCGCTGCCCTTGAACTGAATATCGAACAGCTGCCCGCCCGGGGTTTTTTGTTCCCCCAAAAGTACAGCGCGGCCATCGCCCAGCATGGTAAACTGCCCGAACTGATGCCCGGCGTACGCCTGCGCAATCGGCGATGCCTGCTCAGGAAGCTCGCTGCCGCTGAAGAGGGCGGCCTTCTCAGCAGACGAAAGCTCACTGAAGACGAGCCCCAGCTCAGCGGCGAGGCCGTCATTAAAAAGCACCAGTGACGGTGACTCAGCGGGCTGAGGCTTCACCTGCGAAAACATCATGGGGTGCAGGTTCTGATAGGTAGTTTGAAAATTCCAGCCGGGGTTCAAAGTTGGTTCAGGCATCAGATTTCAGGGCGTGTTTGACAAGCTCATTCATGGGGATAAAATTCAGGGCTTCGATAGCGGTAGCCTCAAGTTCGACCTGCGGCGCACAGCCATGTTCGAGGGCTTCCTTCCAGCGCAGGGCACACAGGCACCAGCGATCGCCGGCTTTTAGACCAGGAAAACGGTAGTCAGGTCTGGGTGTGATCAGATCGTTACCCCGGGAAAGAGAGAATTGCAGAAATTCATCGGTCATTACAGCACAAACCACATGCCTGCCTGAATCAAAGGTATCGGTTCGGCAAAGGCCATCTCGATAAAAACCGGTAAGAGGATCGGTACAGCAGCTTTTGAGAGGTTCATTAAAAATGTTTTTGTCAGCCATAGCATAAAATTTGTGATAAAGACAGATAGTAGTTCGAATAAAAGGATAAAACAGAGCAGAGCCGGAATCAATTCAAAAAGGCAGGAAATAGGAAAAATAAATTGCAAAACCGGAAAAATGTCTGTAAATTAAAGACAGAATTCCAGAAGAAGTCAAAAACACCAAACAAGGAGGTTACATGTCAGATTCTCACGATGCGCACGAGCTTTCGTGCGCTGTACACTCAGCCGCAGAAAAATACGAAATAACCCCCAACAACAATCTCGCCATGGTACACATCGCTCAGGGCGGCCTGCCTGCCTCCTCATTTAACGAACTGCTCCTCATTACCGGCTTCAGCAAAGATGAGCTCGCAGCCGTGCTCGGTATTTCCTACAAAACCGTGCAGCGCTACGAAAAAGAAAACAAGCGTTTCAACGCCCTCAACAGCGAGCAGCTGCTCAAAATCATAAGCCTCTATCAAAAAGCCGGCGAAATCTTCGAAGATCTCAACGCCTTCAACCGCTGGCTGCGCAAACCGGCTTATGGCTTAGGTAATGAAGTTCCCGTAAGCCTGCTCACAACCTCCGGCGGCATCGATCTCATACGCGAAGAGCTGCTGCGTATCGAGTACGGTGCACTTGCATAAGCCCGAATCTTATGCTTGTTTACCGTATTACTCTTGCCAAATGGGCCGGCGTGCTCACCGCATCGGGGCAGCCGGCCCGCTGGAACTCGCGGGGCACATTCGTGCTCTACACGGCCTCAAGCAGGGCATTGGCCTGCCTCGAAAATGTGGTGCATTTAAGCGGCGAACGAACGGGGCTGCGGTATAAGATCACCGAGATCGAAATTCCGGACAGCTGTTCAAAGCATATCATTCTGCCGGCGGCATTACCCAAAGGCTGGCATAAACCCGGGAACTATCATCTTTGTCAGCCGTTCGGTGATGACTGGGCAGCCGCCGCAAAGTCTCTGGTGCTCGTTGTTCCTTCTGCCATTATTCAGGATGAACAAAATATCCTCATCAATACGGCACATCCTCAGCTACCCTTGGTTAGTGTAACTGATATTCGCGATTTCACATTCGATGAGCGCCTTTAAGAGGGGAGTTGTTCCGGCGGGTTCATTTAAGATTACATTCTGCGGCAGCTGATTAACATCATTTATCGGCAGCAGTGATGCAGCAAAAGTATTTTCAGAGGTTCAAAAAGAACAGCCGGTATTACTGATGGTGTCATTTTTCCAAACCGGACCGCGTAAACTAACCGGTTATCTGTCATTTTTTTTACAGATTTCCGGGAAACAACTCAACTAATCAATTCTGTATGATGAACTGCTGCTATGTGAAATCCGGCCTGAGAAAGGCTGTGTTTGGCTTACTGCTGTTGCTGCTGCCTGTCGGGCTTTTTGCGCAATCGCAAACCTCACCGACTGACGGAATGCGCGACAATACGCCCGCCGTTTTTGCATTTACGAATGCAACCATAATTACTTCCCCGGGGAACAGCATTGCCGGCGGCACCCTTGTGGTCCGTAACGGTGTGATTGAAGCCGTGGGTCGCAATGCCCGGATACCGGCCGATGCCCGTGTTTTTGATCTTAGCGGGAAGACGATTTATCCCGGCTTCATTGATCCGCATGCCCGTATTGGGATGCAGGATCCTGAAACGGATCTTGACCGGGGAAATCAGCCGTGGAATCCACAGCTTCGTGCCCATCTGAGGGCTGAGCAGGTTTTTAATCAAGAAAACGACGGCAGCGAGGCCCTGCGCAAAGCCGGGTTTACCGTAGCTGCAGCTGTCCCGGAGCTGGGGATTTTCCGCGGTCAGATGGCTGTGCTCACGCTGAACGACGGCAGTGCTACCGACCGGACCGTTCGGAGCAGCGTAGCGCAGTCGGTTTCCCTGAACCGCAGCTCTGAGCTTGGTTTTTCCTACCCGACTTCCAACATTGGTGCGATTGCCCTTATCCGGCAGACCCTCTACGATGCCCGCTGGCATCATGACGCGCATGCTGCCTTCAACCGGAACCCGGCAGGCTTGCAGCGGCCGGAGTACAACGCCATGCTCGATGCGCTAAGCCCGGCAGCCCGCGGTGAGCGGCCGCTGGTTTTTGAAGCCGGGAGCGATGAGGAAGTGCTTCGTGCCCTGCGGATTGCCCGGGAATTTAACAGCACGCTTTGGGTGCGCGGCAGCGGACACGAGTACCGCATGGCGGATTACCTCCGTACCCAGAACTTTTCTCTGATTTTGCCGCTCAGCTTCCCGGATACGCCCGAAACCGGGACTCCTGAAGATGCCTTCAACCGGAATCTTGCTGAGCTTCGGCACTGGTACCTGGCACCAGAAAATCCTGCGCGGCTTGCGCAGGCAGGCATCCGGTTTTCTTTCACTTCAGACGGACTCAGCAATAAGGCTGATTTCCTTCCGAACCTTCGCAAGGCGGTAGAAGCTGGTTTGGATGCTGAGACTGCTCTCCGGGCCCTGACCTCACAGCCCGCCGAGCTGCTTGGCATCAGCGCTACGCACGGCACGCTCGAGCGCGGCAAAGCCGCTCATTTTGTTGTTACCGATGGCGATATCTTCCATCACAATACCCGCATCATGGATGTGTGGATCGACGGCAGCCGGCACATCATCAATCGCGAGCCGCATCATAACCCGGCCGGAAGCTGGGAGCTGGTAAGCGGCGGAAGCCTGTTCGACGGCACCATCACCCTCACCGAAACGCGCGCTGGCCGTTTCAGCGGAAAGCTGATGATTGGTGAAGAGGAAATCAGCCTGAGCAGCATTTCCTACGACGATAATGCCCGCCGTTTCCGGGCTGATTTTATGCACGACGATATTTCGACCACCGGTCCGGTGCGGCTTACGGCTTCGTTGAGCGGCGACAGGCTGCACGGCTGGGCTGAAGTTACGGGGCAGGCACGCATCAACTGGCAGGCTACCCGTACCGCTTACGGCGAACAGCCCGAGCCCCGTGAGCACAAGCCGATGCGCCGCGATCTCGAGCTGGCCAACATCAGGCCAAACATGGAGTTCGGGCGGGAAAGCATGCCTGAGCAGCCAAGAGCAATTCTGGTACAAAATGCTACCATCTGGACGATGGGCGAGCAGGGTGTGCTTGAAAATGCAGACCTGCTGGTGCGTGACGGAAAAGTTGCCGAAGTCGGCCGGGATTTGCGTGCCCCGCGCGGCGCGCTCGTGATCGACGCGCAGGGCCGGCACGTAACCCCGGGCCTGATTGATGCCCACCTGCACTCTGGTGTGGACGGGGTGAATGAGGTTGGAAATGCGATTACCGCAGAAGTTCGCATGGCCGATGTGCTCAACATCAACAACATCTGGATGTATCGTCAGCTGGCCGGCGGACTTACAACTGCCCACGTGATGCACGGCTCGGCCAATCCGATTGGCGGTCAGAATGTGACGCTGAAAATGCGCTGGGGCGCTTTGTCCCACGATCTGGTGCTGGAAGGCGCACCAAGAACGGTAAAGTTTGCGCTCGGTGAAAACCCCAAGCGTGTAGGCACCGGCCGCTACCCCGACACGCGCATGGGCGTGGAACAGATCATTGCCGACCGCTTCCAAATGGCGAAGGATTACCGCGCCCGCTGGCAGGCCTGGGAAAGCAGCCGCAACCCGACGGGCATCCCGCCGCGCCGCGATCTCCGGCTTGAAGCGCTGGCAGACATCCTCGACGGAAACATTGATATTCATTCCCACAGCTACCGTCAGGATGAAATTCTGATGCTGATGGTGCTGGCCGAGGAAGTTGGCTTCGAAGTGAAAGCTTTCCACCATGCGCTTGAAGCCTACAAGGTCGCGCCGGAGCTGGCGGAGCGCGGCATCGGTGCTGTTGTTTGGTCGGATTGGGGTGGTTTCAAAATTGAAGCCTACGACAATACCAACTACAACGCACGGCTTTTGTACGAAGCTGGTGTGGTAACTTCGCTGCATTCCGACAACAGTCAGATTGCGACCCGCATGAACTGGGAGGCCGCCAAAATGGTGCGAACAGGCCTTGATCCGGTAACGGCGCTGTCGCTGGTAACAAGCCGCACCGCTGAGCTGCTCGGCATCGACCATCTGGTCGGTTCCCTTGAGCCCGGAAAAGATGCCGATTTCGTAATCTGGAGCGGCGATCCGCTTTCAACCTTCACCATTGCGGAACAAACCTGGATCGACGGCCGCAGATTTTTCGATATCGAAGAAGATGCTGCTATGCGTGAAGCCGTAGAGCGTGAGCGCGCTGAACTCATCCGGCTCATTCTGGAGGTGAAAAATGACTAATCCCGATTTTAAATCCACACGCCAAGCTGTTACTGATATGCGTAATCTGAATTTTAACAGGGTGATGCGGGCATTTATGCCGGTTTCGGCCCTCCTGCTCCTGAGCCTGCTGCTGAGCAGTCCTGCCGCTGCGCAAACCCCGGCTGCGCCCCAAAGCCAGCCGATTGCCCTCACAGGCGGAACCATCCACACCCTCGCCGGTGAAACCGTCGAAAACGGTACCATTCTGTTTGAGAACGGCATCATTACCGCAATTGGCACGGATGTCGAACTTCCCGCAGGCACGCTGGTTGAAGACATCACCGGCAAACACGTGTACCCCGGCCTGATTGATTCCTGGAGTCAGATGGGGATTTTTGAAATCAGCGCTGTGGAAATGACGCTCGATATCAACGAGGTCGGGCCGATCAACCCTAACGTACGGGTTGAGCGGGCTTTCCATGCAGCAAGCCGGCACATTGGTGTTGCGCGCTCAGCCGGGGTAACCACCTCGGTTACCACACCCGGCGGCGGCTGGGGCAGTCCGCTGATTGCCGGTCAGTCAGCCGCGATGATGATGGACGGCTGGACCTGGGAAGAAATGACGCTTCAGGCGGGTTTGGGCATGATTGTGAGCTGGCCAAATCCGGGAAATGCCCGGAACTATGCGCGTCAGCTTGGTGAGCTGCGCGATGCCTTTGCCGATGCCCGGGCTTACATGACCGCCGTGCTGGCACATGAAGCCGGCAATGCCCCCCGCCATGATTTTGATTCCCGCTGGCATGCCATGATGCCGGTACTTGACGGCGATATGCCGGTCGTGGTAAGTGCTAACGATACACGGCAGATTCAGGATGCGATTACCTGGGCTCAGGAAGAAGGCGTTCGCCTGATTATTCTGGGCGGCCGCGATGCGCACCTGGTGACCGAGCACCTTATCGCTTATGAAGTGCCGGTGCTCATTACAACGGTTCAGTCGTCGCCTTCGCGCTGGTGGGAGCCGTACAATGCCTGGTACGAACTTCCGGCGCAGCTGCACCGGGCGGGCGTTACCTTTGCAATTGCCGGTTCGAACAATGCGGCGAACGTGAACCGCCTTCCTTTTGAGGCCGGTACGGCTGCTGCTTTCGGCCTGCCGGTTGAGGAAGCCCTCAAATCGCTGACCGTTTATCCGGCTCAGATTTTCGGACTCGATGACCGTATCGGAAGTCTGCAGCCCGGCTTGCATGCCGACCTGCTGATTACAACCGGAAACCCGATCGAGTACAGCACCCGCGTTGAGCAGGTGTACGTGCAGGGCCGCAAGAGCGACATGAACGACATGCACCGTCAGTTTTTTCAGCGGTACTCTGAAAAAATCAGGCAGCGTCAGGCGGCTTCAGGCCGTTAAGCTTACCGGCTGATTTGCTTAACCAAAAACGGGCTTTCCGAAGTGATTCGGAAAGCCCGTTTTGTTTTTTGACGCATCGACAGCGTTTGCATTATAGTTTTGTGTCATTATGTCCACAAAAAAAAGGAATAAATGAACACTCAATCACATCGCTATATGGCGGAGGGATATGGTTCCATTTTGCTGTCAAACATTTACATCTCAGTTCCCTGTTGCCGCCAAACTGCATTAATTGTATTGTCTCATCCCGAACACTTATAATTTAGCATGAACACCTAAACCGCATAAGGCAACTTCCGCTCAGCAGTGTACTTATTTTCCGGGCCCAGTTGTGCTGCGGGCTATTCCGCTGATGGGGCGGTTTCTTTAAGTTTTTTTAGGGCGACGGAGTTCATGCAGTAGCGCAGGCCGGTCGGTTTGGGTCCGTCGGGGAACACGTGGCCGAGGTGTGCATCGCAGGTGTTGCACAGGGTTTCGACCCGCACCATGCCGAAGCTGCGGTCAACTTTATACCGGATGGCGTTTTCAGTAGCGGGACGGGTGAAGCTCGGCCAGCCGGTGCCGGACTCAAACTTTTCGGCTGCATCGAACAGCAGGGTGTCGCAGCAGACGCAGGCGTAGCGGCCGGGCCCGAAGCTGTGGCAGTGTTCGCCGCTGAACGGGCGCTCGGTGCCGTGTTTGCGCGTTACGTGAAAGGCTTCATCGCTGAGCAGTGCTTTCCACTCGGCTTCGGTTTTTTCTACCCTGCGTTCAGGTTCGGGGTTGCCTTTGTCGGCGTAGCTGAGAATGGTTTTCCAGTTGAGTTCGCTCATGGGATATTTTTTTGATTTAAAGATGATGCATTTGAAAACGAACCTCAGCTCTTAATTCATTCCTTAAGACTGGTGCGCGGGACGGATAAAAGGGGATTTTATTCGAATCAGGCGTGAGTGCTTGCATGGCAACAGAAAAAGGCCGGGATGCCTTCTCTGTTTTGAATGAGGTTTGGGATGCACTGCCGACGAGCCCTTCGGAGAGGGAACAAGCCCGAAAGTTAATTCCGGATTCGGAGTTTTGAGCTGCCCGGAAACACATCCCCCGATAAAAAAACAGACTATGTGTTTTGCCAGTAGTCGGGGATCCGGCTTAGCATTTCGGCGGTCATTGCGTCGAGGTCGAAGTCCGGCTTCCAGTTCCAGTCGGCGCGGGCGATGGCGTCGTCGATGCTGTTGGGCCAGGAGTCGGCAATTTGCTGCCGGTAGTCGGGCTCGTAGCTGATTTCGAAGCCGGGGATGTGGCGGCGGATGGCCGCTGCGATCTCGGCCGGGCTGAAGCTCATGGCGCCGAGGTTGTAGCTCGTGCGCACCGTGAGCCGGTCGGCAGGGGCGTTCATGAGGTCGATGGTGGCTTTTACGGCGTCATCCATGTACATCATCGGCAGGCGGGTACCGGCGCTGAGGAAGCATTCGAAGGGTTCGCCGGCCAGGGCCTTGTGGTAGATATCTACGGCGTAGTCGGTGGTGCCGCCGCCGGGCAGGGTTTTGTAGCCGATGAGGCCGGGGTAGCGCAGGCTGCGAACATCAACGCCGAAGGTGCGGTGGTAGTAGGCGCACCACTGTTCGCCGGTGAGTTTGTTGATGCCGTACACGGTTGTGGGGTTGCAGGGGCTGCTCTGCGGGGTGTTGTCAGCATCGGCATCCGGACCAAAAACGGCGATGGAGCTGGGCCAGAATACGCGGTTCAGTTTTTGATCGCGCGCGATGTTGAGGATGTGATGGAGGCTGCCGATGTTGAGCTTGCGTGCCAGGGGGATGTCTTTTTCCGCACGGGCAGAGAGCAGCGCGGCGAGGTGGTAAATTTGCGTGATGCCGTGCCGTTTCACGCAGTCGAGAATGGCGGCTTCGTCGGTAACGTCGAGGATTTCGAAGGGCCCGTTTTTGAGCTCGCCCTCGGCCTGACGGATGTCGGTGGCGATAACGGCTTCAGCGCCGAGCTGCGCGCGAAGTTTGCTGATAATTTCTACCCCAAGCTGACCGGCCGCGCCGGTAAACAGAATTTTTTCCATGAGTTGCGTTTAGTGAGTCGAATCAGGTGGTTGAACTGCTTTGGTTTATTTGAGCACGCCGAGCTCTTTGCCGACTTCGGTGAAGGCTTCGATTGCCCGGTCGAGGTGCTCCTGCTCATGAACGGCCGAAATCTGCACCCGAATCCGGGCCTCGCCTTTCGGCACGACGGGATAGTAGAAGCCGATCACGTAGATGCCTTTTTCGAGCAGCTTTGCAGCGAATTCCTGCGCGATGTTGGCATCGTACAGCATGATGGGCACGATCGGATGCTCGCCGGGCTTGATGTCGAAACCGGCTTCGGTCATTTTGCTGCGGAAATAAAGGGTGCTGTTTTCGAGCTTGTCGCGCAGCTCGGTGGTTTCGTTAAGCAGTTCGAGTACCTTAAGCGAAGCGCCGCAGATGGAAGGGGCGAGGGTGTTTGAAAACAGGTAGGGGCGGGAGCGCTGCCGCAGCATGTCGATGATTTCCTGATGCGCGCAGGTGAAGCCGCCGAGGGCTCCGCCGAGGGCTTTGCCGAGAGTTCCGGTGATGATATCGACCCGGCCTATTACTTCGCGGTATTCGTGTACGCCGCGGCCTTTTTTGCCGATGAAGCCGGTGGAGTGGCATTCGTCGCTCATCACAAGGGCATCATATTTGTCGGCAAGGTCGCAGATTTTATCGAGCTGCGCGATGGTGCCGTCCATTGAGAAAACGCCGTCGGTTACGATAATGCGGTTGCGGGCACCGGAGGCTTCTTTCAGCTTTTCTTCGAGGTCGGCCATGTCGTTGTGCTTGTAGCGGAAGCGCTGCGCCTTGCACAGCCGGATGCCGTCGATAATGGAGGCATGGTTGAGCTGATCGGAAATGATGGCGTCTTCCTTTTCGAAAAGTGGCTCAAAAACCCCGCCGTTGGCATCGAAGGCAGCGGCGTAGAGGATGGTGTCATCAAATCCCAGAAATTCGGCGAGCTTTTGCTCGAGCGCTTTGTGGATGCTTTGGGTGCCGCAAATGAAGCGGACCGAGGACATGCCGTAGCCGTATTCATCGATGGTTTGCTTTGCCGCTTTGATGACTTCCGGGTGGGAGGACAACCCGAGGTAGTTGTTGGCGCAAAAATTCAGGACGCTGTCCATTTGGGTGGTGCGGATGGATGCCCCCTGCGGACTTGTAATAATGCGCTCCTGCTTGTAAAGTCCGTCGGACTTGATGCGGTCTAATTCTTCCTGAAGCTGGGTTTTAAGTGATCCGTACATGGAGAAAAGTCGAATAAAGTGTTGAATAAAAAGTCTGAAAAGGCTTGATTTGGGTCCGTTTTAAAGGATTTTTTACACGCCCAAAGCGCCGTTTTTGCTGCTCAAAAGTATGAAAAAGGCAGGAGTATTTTTGAAGCAATTCGCTTTTTTGTTGGTTTTAATAGAAAGGCTATCTTCATTAACCTTCGTTAACAGGCAAACGGGCAATA